>JASFRP010000382.1:0-4519 GCA_050114895.1 Gemmatimonadota bacterium | reverse complement strand
ACACCGGATGGGCCAGCAAGGGTCTTCATGACCTCGTGAATGGCACTTTCCCTAGAATCTGCAAGGAATCTCCCCTGAAAAGCCAGCCACTCCACCCGAGGCAAGAAGAGGGGATCCGGCCTCTCCGTCTCCACCTAGGCAAGAGACCCGGGGCACCTACGTCACTCACCTCCTTCTGCTACGAATCCCGACGTAGCACGGCAAATCCCGGAGAATGGCATCGTTCTCATGTGAGATGAGCATCCATTGGTTCCCACAACAAGGAGAACGATCATGTTCCGCAATATCGCCATCGCCGCAGCAATGATCCTGGGGTTGGGAATCGGACCCGCCGCCGCCCAGCAGGAGCCCCCCCCCATCCCGGAGGACATGCAAGTAAAGAAGCTTCCTCGGCAGAAGCTGGCCGGCCCCCGTTTCGGTTTCACCGTCTTCACCGGCGAGGTAGCCGAATACAGGCAAGCCCAGGGGCTTGAACCCATCATGAGCCAGTTCGGCTGGCAGTTCGAGACCCAGATGGTGTCCACCACCGAGGGCAATCAGGCTCTCATGGAATGGTTGATCCTCCTGGGCGGCCTGGAGCAGGACGAGACCTCGGTGTCACTGGCCTGGCTGGCCGGCTATCGTCTGGCCAACGGCCTGGAGTTCGGTGTGGGCCCCAACTTCAACGCCAATTTCAACGAGAGTGCGACGAACACCTCCATGATCATGGCGGCCGGGGCGACCCTTCCCTTCGGAGAGCTGTACGTCCCTGTGAACTTCGCGGTGTCCTTCTCCGACGGCGGGCCCCGGATCACGGCCCTGCTGGGCTGGATCGTCGGATAAGACCGGCCCAGACGCACCGCTCCTGCGTCGGCCCCTTTCAAGCTCCCTCGAAGGAGCAGGAGCCCGGCCCCCCACGTACGGGGGGCCGGGCTTCCTCTCATGTAAGCTGAACCGCACTACCTCCCTCCCGGTCTACGGGCAGGCCTGGGATACGGGGGGCGGGTCACTTCCACCGTTCCCTCCTCCCGCAGGAGCCGCAAGACCTCCTCCACTCCCCGCTCCAACTGGGGGTCCCTCCCCTCCGCCGCCGACCGTGCGTCCAGGAGGACCTCGATGTCCGGTGGCACTCCTTCGTTCTCGGCGATGTAGCGATGGTTCACGGGATCGAAAACCGCGTTGTCGGGGGCCGTGAGGTAGCCTCCGTCCACCAGGGCGTAGTGCACCGACGATCGCACCAATCCGCCCCAGGTCCGGGCCCCGATGAGTGGCCCCACCTGCTGCTGCCGAAAGGCCCAGGGGAAGTAGTCCCCGCCTGATCCCGCCATCTCGTTGATGAGCAGGACCTTCGGGCCCAGCACCCCCTGAGGCAAGACGATGGGCTTGGCCCCCTCCGCCTCGTTGGTGATGGCGGCCCGGAGGCTCCGGGTCATGTAATCCACCATATAATCGTCCAGATTCCCGCCTCCATTGAACCGCTCGTCGATGACAGCCCCCTCCTTGTCCTGCTGGGCGAAGAAGTACCGGTTGAACGACACGAACCCGCCTCCTCCCGTGTTGGGGACCCACACGTAGGCCAACCGGCCCCCCGAGAGCTCGTCCACCGTCCGGCGATTGTCCTCTACCCAGGCCCGTTGGCGGAGCTGTCCTTCACTGCGGATTGGTTCTACCGTCTCGGTCCAGGCCCCGTCCATGGAAGGCCGGTCGTTGAGATGAAGGACGGTCTGGTGGCCGGCAGTTCCATCCAGCATCCTGTACGGGTCCTCTTCATCCGTGAGCTCTTCACCGTTCACACCCACCAGGTAATCCCCCTCGTGGGCCCTGATGCCCGGGCGAGCGAGGGGTGCGGAGAGGCCTGGATTCCAGCTCTCCAGAGTGTAGATCCGCGCGATCCTCCATCGTCCGTCCCGCGGCTCCAGGTCGGCCCCCAGCAGTCCCACCTGGGGTGTCTCCACCTCGGGATAGTCTCCCCCGCCCACGAAGCTATGCCCCACCGAGAGCTCGCCGTTCACCTGGTCCAGAAGGTAGTTGAGGTCGGCCCGATGGCGGACGAATGCCACCAGGGGACGGTAGCGCCTCCTGACTGCGTTCCAGTCCGCCCCGTGGAGTCCCGGGTCGTAGAAGAAGTCCTGTTCGTAGTGCCAGGCTTCGTCGAAGATCTGCCGCCATTCCTCCATGCGGTCCAGCTGCATCCGGAGGTTGACCTGGAGCCCGCCACTTCCGGGCTCCGGGGGGCGGGCCGTGCCCACCACGCTCCAGCGGCCGTTGGAGCGGTAGAGCATCTTCTCACCGTCGCTGGAGATGGACACTGAAGAAACGCCCTGGGCGAAAACGTCGGCCTCGCGCTCCTCCATGGAGAACTTGTGCAGCATCATGCCCGGTTCGTTCTCCACTCGTTCCCCTATGAACACTGTTCCCTCGGGACCTGCCAGGGCCATCCCGTACCTGCGAACCGGCATGGGGAGAGCCATGATCCGTTCCTGAATCCCGTCGAGGTCGATGCGGACGTCCTCCTCTTCAGCCCCCTCTCCTGCCTCTTCCCCCCCGCCCGCCGCCTCGGCTTCCCGGGCCTGGCCCCCGGCCGCCCCTCCCGACTCCTCCCTCCCAACCTCCTCCTCGTCGCTCCTGAGAGGGAAGGGCGTAGGATCATCGCTCCGGAGAATCATGACATACGCGGCGTAGGTGGGATCAGCGGCCATGGAGCTGGTGTTGGCCCATCCGGAGCCCAGAGCCAGGTCCGTGCTCGCCAGGAAGTAGAGGTGATGCCCGCCCCGGTCCCAGGCCGGAGATGTCGCGTCGGCAAGGGGGTCCGTGAGGGGGAGGGCCTCCCCCGACTCGACGGACCAGGCCACGACTCGCCGGTAGTTGTTTGAGAAGCTCTTGGAATAGGCCAGCCATTTCGAGTCCGGCGACCAGGTCAGTCCCATCGCCCCCCGCTCCAGGTTCGTCCCACCGACATCCGCAGTGGTGATGTCTCCGGATTCCACCTCCAATACCCGGACCCGGACGTCGTCGTCCACGAACGCGATGCGCTCCCCGTCCGGCGACCAGGTAACGTCCCAGGCCATCTTCGATTCCCCGATCCCGATGTGGCGGGGTTCCGAGAGGCCGTCCTGGTTCGCGAGAAGGAGCTCGTACCCCTCACCGTCGTCGCTGAACCAGGCCACCCGGGCTCCATCGGGAGACCACACCGGGGCCCGGTCCGCGGCCCCGGAGCTACGGGTGAGGTTCCGGGCGTCTCCGTGCTCCACGGGAACCGTGAAGATCTCACCTCGGGCCTCCATGACCGCCCTCTTTCCCGTGGGAGACAGAGAGGCCGAGGACACGGCGTCGCTCACATCCTCCCACTGGGGCTCCGCCCATGGGAAGTCACCACGAACGGTGATCTCCAGGCGCCGGGCCTGGCCGGTGCCGGGATCCAGAGTGTGGATGTACCCGTCCTGCTCGAAGACCAGGCCGGCGGGTCCACCGGAGAGGGTCTTCACGTCCGCGTCGGTGAACCGTGTCACCTGGGCCAGTGTTCCGGACTCGACCTCGTAGGACCAGACGTTCATGGCCCAGTCCCTGTCGGAGAGAAAGAAGACCTTGTTCCCCACCCAGACAGGGTAGCGGTCCGCCGAGCGGTCCGGGTTCGGGAGACGGGTCTCTTCCAGGGATTCGAGGTCCATGATGACCAGGGGGGTGTTCTGCCCACCCCGGTAGCTTCGCCACTCCCAGTCCCACCGGGTCACCCGCTCGATGGCAATGCGGCGGCCGTCCGGGGAATAGGACCCGTCGTGGGCCCAGGGTGCCGGGAGAAGGGTGGAGGGACCGCCCTCCCGGGACACGGTCCACAGGCGCTCGTACCCCGTCGGGGCCGTCTCCCGGGTGGAGGAATACAGCACTCGCCGTCCGTCGTTGGTCCAACCCTGGGCGTACGAGGAGGCCGGGTACCAGGTCAGCCGAATGGGCTCACCCCCGTCGACGCTTACGACATAGACCGACGGCACACCGGACCGATTCGAGGAGAAGGCGATCCAGCGACCGTCCGGCGAAAAGTGTGGTCCACTCTCCACAGCCGGCGTGGCCGTGAGACGCCGGGCCAGACCCCCGTCTCGGGGGGCCACCCAGAGATCTGCCCCATAGGTGAAGGCCACGTGGTCCTGGCTAAGGGTGGGCTCCCTGAGGAGTCGGGTGTCCTGGGCTGAAAGAGGTGATGCGAGAAAGGTCAGGAGCAGCAGGAGGAGAAGGGACCGACTGGACATTCGGGCCTCCAATGGCAGGCGGAACACGGTTCGGAAACCACACCAAGAACGATAACGGAAGCTACGTCCGGGGGCGCAGCAGGGTTTCAGGCGCCGCGGACGCTGACAGGCGGACCGGAGGAAGCCGGGTTCGCCGACCCCCGCCCGCGTTTCAGCGGAAACCTTTGCTGATAGCTTGCCCGGAGGATGCCGCATTCGCGACCCGCAGTTGCGTTTCACCGGAAGCGTTTGCTGATAGCACCGTGCCCCCGGCCCCCGTAGATTCGACGGGAGCAACCCCCCGCCCTGAACCAACC
>JASFRP010000381.1:0-4522 GCA_050114895.1 Gemmatimonadota bacterium | reverse complement strand
TGCGTGCCCTTTCCCGGGACGTCGATGAGGAAGGCTCGCAGCCCGGTACCCAGGTCCGTGGCCCGAGCCCCCATCCGGAGCTGTTCCCCGGACTTCAGCGTGAAGAGGGCCTCGCTCCCGTTCAGGGGCTCGATCCGATGCACGTGCCCGAAGCGGATGCCCGCCTGGGTCACGCTCCCCCTGTCCCGCAGCTTCTCGGCGTCCAGGACGTCCGCCCAGCTGCCCTCGTTCCGGTCCCACCGAATCAGACCCGTGAGCTTCGCCCCCCGGCGAGTCACCACCGTACCATACAGGCGCGGACTGCCGGACACCGGGCCCAGATCCGCCATCGGGATGGCCACCCTGGCGGGGATGGGGATGGGGAAGGGAGCCCGGTCCTGGTTGTTGTGGGCATAGACGAGCGCGGCGGTCACGATGAAGGCGATGACCCCGGAAACGGAAATCAGGGAGAGGTTCTTCGCGTCCTCTTTTCGGTCGGGCCTTCTCATGGATGTCTCCTGTCCAGGGTACCGCCAGCGTCTCTCTATTTGACTACGCCCGGACCCTCATGGTTGTTTCCCACCGCCTACTGGACTGTTTACGGGAAACGACCTAGAATTGTTCCTTAGATTGTCCGGGGAAGAGAGAATCGGCCGGAGAGTTGCGATGGAAGCTCGGACGCGCAGGCGTTGGGTACTGGGGGGAGGATCGGCGGCAGTCCTGGCGCTGGCGGTGGCGATGGCGGTCCGGAGCCCCCTTTTCGCCGCTCTCACGAAGTCCACTGCGGGGTTCTCTCCTCACGCCGTGGACTCCCGGGTTCGCTTCGAGGAGGGGGCCGACGACGAAGCGGCCGGTGTCGCGACCTTCCTGCGGGAGGCCGTCGCCATCATCGAGGCGGAGCAGGGGAGACCCTTCAAGAAGCGCTTCCAGGTCTTCGTCTGCGCCAGCCAGACGAGCTTCAACGAGTTTCTCGGGCTCCCGCCCACGGCACCCATCCGAGGGGCAGTCCGCCTGGGAAAGGTGTTTCTCGCCCCGTCGGCCTTCAGCTGGCACGGACAGGATGTCCATCGGGAGAGCCTCCTCCACGAGCTGTCCCATCTGCACCTTCGGCAGTACCTGGGCTTCCGGGCGTTCCGGGGTCATGTTCCCTCCTGGTTCCACGAGGGGTTGGCGGACCTCGTTTCCGGCGCGGGGGGAGAGGGTGTGCCGGAGTCCGACGCCATCTCGGCCATCCAGAGTGGAAGAGGCCTGAACCCGGAGGCTTCGGGACACCTCTGGAGCCTGAGACGCATCAGTGACAACGGCCTCGGTGGACCCATGTTCCACCGGCAATGCCAGATGTTCCTGGCGTATATCAGAGACCGGGATCCAGCGGCGTTCCAGGCTTTCCTCGAGGCGCTTCTGGAAGAGAAGGAGCTCGCCGGCCCCTTCGTGACCCACTTCGGACTCGGCACCCGGGAGATGTGGGAGGAGTTCGTGGCGTCGCTCCAGGATGGCCGTTGACCCGTCGTGGTCCCGCAGGTCGAGGCGGGATCGGCCGTTGGATGGAAGGGAACCACGCCTCAATCCGTATCCAATCCCGAAGCGCGCCCTCAGCGGTCCATATCCGAGAGACTCGAGATCCACGGAGCGGCCGATGCCCAGGTTCCGGAATATCCTCGCCCTCTCCCTTTTCGTTCCCCTCACGGCCTGCGACAACGGAGATCGAGGCGCACCCTCCGAACGCTCCCCTGACCCATCTTCGCCCTTTGCAGCACTGGAGCTGGACGCCTCCTATCCGGCGCCCTTCGCCTACCTGAGCGGCGTCCGGGAGCTCGCGGACGGACGACTCTTCGCCGCCGATCCCCTGAGCCAGGTGTTCCTGCGAGTGGACATGGACGCCGGGGTGGCAGACACTCTCGGGACGCAGGGGAAGGGTCCCCAGGAGTACGAGGGACCGGATCACGTCCTTCCCCTTCCGGGGGATTCCACACTCCTGGTGGACATGGGCAACGCCCGCCTCACCGCGGTCTCACCGGAGGGTGAGTTCGTGGAGTGGAGCCCGATGTTCCGGTCTCGCCAGGACGGGAGCGCCCGGACGCTTTCGGTTCGATTCGCCGACCAGGACGGGAACCTCTACCTGACGGCGCCATCCGACCTGGAGGGTGTTCCTCCCGACTCCACCGGGATCTCCCGATTCGACCGGGCGGACGACACCGAGACCGTCGTGGCCTGGGCCTGGCATCCCGAGCGGTCGGCCTCGAGCCGGGGGGAAAGACCCCCCATCCTGATCCCCATGGACGACTGGGCGATGGGGTCCGACGGCAGCATCGCCGTGGTGCGGGCGAACGGCCTCTCCGTGGATTGGTACCGGCCCGATGGAGAGATTCTAGTGGGGCCCAGCCACAGCGTGGAGACCTACCCCGTGGGGGAGCCCGAGAAGGCGAGGGAGATGGAGGAGCTGGGGAGAGCGGCCGTGTTCATGTCGGTGGTGGTGGATGACGGGGGAGAGCAGAGTCGCCAGATGACTCGGGGCTTGCCCCCGGGGGGCGGCCCCGGAATCGACGATTTCGAGTGGCCCGAGATCCTTCCTCTCTTCCGTCCAAATGGGACCCTGGTCTCCCCACGAGGTGAGGCATGGGTCGAGAGGATCATGCCTCGGGACCATGCTTCCCGATATGAGGTCTTCGACAGCACCGGAGCGCGCCTCGGCTTCGTCGCGCTTCCCACCGGCGCCAGGGTCATCGGGTTCGGATCCCATCCCGAAACCCGGGACCTGGTTTACCTGGCGAGAGTGGACGAGGTCGGCTTCATCTGGTTGGAGCGGTACCGGCTCCTCCGAGGCTGAAGGGACCCCCAACCTCCGTCCGACTCCGCAACACCTCCCCCGGTCACCAACGTCCTTCTTTTTGTTACTGAAACAAAAAGAAATTGGAATCGTAGGGTCCCCAATCCCGGGGGCACTCCCCGGTCATGAATCGCGGCACGACCGAAGCGGGAGAGAGGCCATGGGACGGAGGGAAGGACTCAGCCAGCTCGAGGAGTGGGTGCTCCTCTGTCTCGTTCGCCTGGGGGACGAGGCGTACGGGGTACCCATCCATCAGGAGATGGAGGAACGCACCCAAAAGTCCATCTCCATCGCCACCGTCTATACCGCACTGGACCGCCTGGAGAAGGAGGGATTGGTCCGCTCGCGCCTTTCCTCCCCTCTCCCGGAGCGGGGGGGCCGGGCCAAGCGCCTCTATCGGCTCTCGGTGGAGGGTGCGACGGCGCTGCAGCGGGCCCGCCGGGTCCTGGACAGCATGTGGGAGGGGGTGGACCTGACAGGAGAGGTGAGTCTGTAGATGGCGCACCTCAGCGACGACCCCTTTCCCAGGGCTCCAACCCTCTGGCATCGCCTCCTCAGGCTCCTGGCCACGGAGGCGGACCGGGCCTACCTCCTTGATGACATGGAGGAGCGGTTCCGCCTCCTCGCCGAGAGGGAGGGAATCCCCGCCGCCCGACGGTGGTACCGCCGCCAAGCGGCGCTTTCCCTGCTCCCCCTGACCCGACGCCGCCTCGCGGCAGCCGGGACCGCTATCCCTGCCCTCCTTCGTTCCATCGGAGCATTCACCATGACGGACCTTATCCACAGCCTCCGGCTCCTCAGGAAAAACCTGGGTACCACCACCGCCGCCGTCATCTCGCTGGTGATCGGGATCACCCTGAACGCCACCATCTTCAGCGTGGTGGACTGGCTCTGGCTGAGCGCCTCCCCCTTCGGAGAGCCCGACCGGATCGTGCGCCTCTTCGCCGCTGATCGGGAGGGAAGGCTGGATGACTTCGGCTACTCCGATTTCGAGGCCATAAGGGACCAGACCTCCACCATGGAAGACGTGACAGCGGTGGAATTCCACGGAGCCATGCTCACGGGGGAGGACGGAACCACGAGAACCATGCTGGTGGAGGTCACGGACCGGAACTACTTCGATGTTCTGGAGCTCCGACCTTCCGCGGGTATCGTCTACCACGCCGGCGACGATCCGGAGACCGCATCCGAGCCGGGAGTGGTGATCAGCTACTCCCTGTGGCAGAGGGAGTTCGGTGGCGACCCTGAGCTGGTGGGTAACCCAATCCAGCTCACGGGCCGCACCGTCACGGTGCTGGGGGTGGCGCCCCGGGGGTACTCCGGGGTCCGGCGGCAGGCCCCGGCCGACGTCTGGTATCCGGTGGAGACCTGGTGGGGTCCATCGGCGTCGGAAGGCCGCCGGGGCGGGGCCTTCCTTCCCCTGGGCCGTATCGCCCCGGGGACGGACGTCGATCAGGTCCAGGCCGAGCTGGGTACCGTCATGGCCCGCCTCGACATCCGGGACGAGGTGACCCGGACGCCCATGGACGCCGTGGTCATGACCGACGCCGCCTACCAGACGAGGAATTATGGGGGCGCCGGCGCCCTTCTCCTGGCCCTGGTGGCGGTGGTGCTGATCATAGCCTGCGCCAACGTGGCCGGGCTCCAGCTGGCCCGGACCCTGGCGCGCCAGCAGGAAATGGCCATTCGAGTGGCGTTGGGCGGCCGGCGGGCTCG
>JASFRP010000380.1:0-4523 GCA_050114895.1 Gemmatimonadota bacterium | reverse complement strand
GGGGGGTCGACAAGCGCGGGGGCGCGGGACCCGTCCTCCACTCAGGATACCGGGGGGGGAAGGAGGAGCCTCCATTCCGTCCGGATCTGCCCTTCCCGAGCCGGAGGTTCCTCTGGCGCCTCCTGTTGGGAATGAGCTTCGGAACGGCGGTGGCCTCGTTCATATACGAGATCGCATGGATCCGCATGCTCTCCCTCGTCCTGGGGACCGCCACACACTCCTTCGACCTCATGTTGTCCGCGTTCATCCTGGGCCTGGCTCTGGGGGCGCTGTGGATGCGAGGACGGGCCGACCGCATTTCGGACCCCCTCAGCACGCTGGGATGGATTCAGTGGATCATGGGGGCTTCCGCCCTGGCGACGCTGCCGCTCTATATCGGCAGTTTTCTATGGACCGCGGAGCTCCTGTCTGCGGTGAACCGCACGCTTCCCGGGTACGCCGTCTTCAATCTCGGCCGCTATGGGGTCGCCCTGGTGGTGATGTTGCCCGCCACCTTCTGCGCCGGAACCACTCTACCCCTCATCACCCGTACACTGCTGTCCGCCGGGGAAGGGGAGCGGGCCATCGGTTGGGTGTACGGCGTGAACACCCTCGGAAGCATCCTGGCCGTCACGGTGGCCTCTCTCCTCCTGATGCCACTCATCGGCCTGAAATCCCTCCTCGTCGTCGGAGGCGCGCTGGACATGGCTCTGGGGGTCTTTCTCCTAACCGTCTCCTCGCCCCGGCCGGCCGTGCCCGTCGAGGAGGTGGGTGAGGGCGGGGTGTGGACCGAGCTCTCTGGCGGGTACATGGGCCGAGGGAACGGCCTGGGAGCCGCGGTTGGCGCCAGTGCGGTGGTTCTCATCGCTCTCCTGGGCGTCCGGTGGGACCATGCCCTCCTTTCCAGCGGGGTCTACCGCACAGGGGAGCTGGCCAACCCGAGCACCGAGATCCTCTACTACAAGGACGGCCGCACCGCCACCGTCACCGTGGACCGGAGGCCCCCGGGCATCTTTGCCCTGTCCACGAATGGGAAACCCGACGCCACCATGACCGGCCTCTGGTTGGAGCCTGGCGACGGGACCCGGGTCCCCCTTTCACTGGATGAGCCGACCCAGGTGCTGATTCCCCTGGTGACCCTCGCATACAACCCCGATGCCAGGAGGGCTCTGGTGGTGGGGCAGGGATCCGGACTCTCCTCGGAGCTGGTCCTGGGGAGTCCTCATATCGAGTCCCTGGTGACGGTGGAGATCGAACCGGCCATGCTGGAAGGCTCGAGGGTCTTTCTACCGGCCACCCGGCGGGAGTTCGAGGATCCCCGGTCGGTCTTCGCCATCGACGACGCAAAATCCTTCCTGGCCAAGGGCGGGGAACCGCTGGATCTGATCCTCTCCGAGCCTTCGAACCCCTGGGTCAGCGGAGTCTCGAGCCTTTTCAGCTCGGAGTTCTACGCCCGGGTCAGGGATCGTCTGGCTCCGGGGGGGGTCTTCGGGCAGTGGATTCACCTGTACGAGATCAGCGACGAGCTTGTCCTGAGCGTGCTGGCTGCCGTGCACCGGAACTTCCCGGACTACCAGGTCTACCTCGTTCACTCCGCCGACATGCTCATCGTAGCCGGAGGGGACCCCGAGCTTCCCCCGCCGGACTGGCAAGTGTTCGAGTTCCCGGCCATCTCGCAGGATCTGACCCGGACCTATCCCTTTTCACCAGAGCTCCTAGAGGCCTCGCACTTCTTGAGTCGGGAGAGTCTGGCTCCTCTCCTGGACGCCTGGCCCTACCCCAACTCCGATTTCTTTCCGGTCCTGGACCTAGGGGCCGAACGGACCCGTTTCCTCCAACTTCCCGCGTCGGGCTTTCTGGAGAGCGCCTCAGGGCCTTTCGATGTTGCCGACGCCTTCCTCCCGTCCCGGACTCTTGACGGCAGCCTCCTCGTTACCCCGGTGCCTCAGATCCCCATGTGGAGGGCACTGACCCTGAGGAACCGAATCAGGGCGTGGAGAGGGGACCTGGAAGTCCTGGGGCCCCATCTCCCCTTGGGAGACGATGTGGACGGGAGGTTGCAGGAAGGGCCGGATCCGGAGCGGGACCTGGAGCTTCGTCAGGCCCTGTACAGGGAGGAGTTGGCCCTGGCGCTCCTGGGGATGGAGACCACGCCCACCGACTGGATGTCCTGGCTTCGCCAGGTCCTGGAAGGCGGAGGCTGGGGACCGTCTACGGGATGGCGGATCATCGATGAGGGATTCCTGGATCGGGTGGAGAGGGAGGCCAACCGTCTGGAAGCGCCTGAAGGGCTCTTCTCCGCGCTGGCCTTCCTGAAAGCCCTGGAGGAAAGAGACTGGCCTGGGCTTCTGTCTCCGTCGGAAGCGCTGGTGGGGGAGATCACCGAGGGCCGGAGGTGGATCAACCCGGCGGTCATCCTGGACGCCGGGGTGGAGGCCAGAATCATCCTGGATAGACCCGCTGACGCCGAGGCCTATTTCCAACGCCTGAGCCCATTTGCAGGCCGTTCGGTGCGGGATTTTCGGTCCCGGCTCCTTCGAGCCCATCTGGACCAGGCCGTCTCCCTCCGCTAGAGTGGCAGGGGGCCGACGGGTCAGGAGGCGGGCCCGGGGCCCCCGTTCGGATTGACATCGGGAAAAGGACTCCCGCCAAACCTGAACCGATGAGGTCGACCCATGGCTCGCACGCGCGTCTTGATTCTCGGCGCTGCCGGGAAGGATTTCCACGTCTTCAACACATTGTACCGCGAGGATGACCGAGTTGAGGTGGTGGGGTTCACCGCCCAGCAGATCCCCCATATCGAGGATCGACTCTATCCCCCCAGCATCTCCGGAGGCCTCTACCCGGAGGGGATTCCCATCCACCCTGAGGATGAGCTGGACGAGCTCATCGGTCGGTTAGCCGTCGACCGCTGCGTCATGGCGTATTCCGACGTCTCCCACGAATACATCGGCCACCTCGCTGCCCGGGTGAATGCCCTCGGTGCCGGCTTCGAGCTCCCGAGCGCCACCCGGACCATGATCGAGTCGAAGCTTCCCGTCGTGGCGGTCTGCGCCTCCAGGACCGGGGTAGGGAAGAGTCAAACCTCCAGGGCCGTGGCCCGGGTGCTCCGAGCCGCGGGGTTCAAGGTCGCTGCCATCCGGCACCCCATGCCCTATGGAGATCTGGCGAAACAGCGGGTCCAGCGCTTCGCAGGTGAGGATGACCTGGTGAGACACGAGGTGACCATCGAGGAGCGGGAGGAGTACGAACCCCACATCGCAAACGGATCCGTCGTCTTCGCAGGTGTCGACTACGGTGCGATCCTGCAGGAAGCGGAGAAGGAAGCGGACGTCATCCTCTGGGACGGTGGAAACAACGACACTCCCTTCTACAAGCCGGACGTCCATATCACCCTGGTGGATCCGCACCGGCCAGGGCACGAGCTCACCTACTATCCGGGTGAGACGAACGTTCGGATGTCCGACGTCATCATCATCAACAAAGTGGCCACCGCTCCCCCGGAGAATGTCCAGAAGGTCCGGGAGAACGTGGAGTCGGTAAACCCGGGCGCCGTGATCCTCGAGGCCGCTTCACCCATCTTTGTCGACGATCCGTCCGTCCTGAAGGGAAGGCGAGTACTTGCCGTGGAGGATGGCCCGACCCTCACCCACGGTGGCATGAAGTACGGAGCCGCCACCATTGCGGCCAGGAGGGCCGGGGCGGCAGCCCTGGTGGATCCCAGACCTTTCCTGGTGGGAGAGCTGAAGGACACCTTCGAAACCTACCCGCAGCTGGGCATTCTCCTTCCGGCCATGGGCTATGGGGAGCAGCAGGTGAAGGATCTGGAGGCCACTTTCGCGAAGGCGGCAGAGGGTGGTGTGGAAGCCGTGGCTGTGGGAACGCCCATCGATCTGGGTCGGCTCGTGAAGATCCCTGTCCCGAACACTCGTGTCCGTTACGAGCTCCAGGTTCTGGGGCAGCCCACCCTCGAGGATGTGCTCGCGCCGGTGCTCTCGAAAAGGTGACAGGGTTCCCCCGCTCTGGCGTCTGAGGGAAGAGGAGGAAGGCGCGCAAGGGCTCGGGCCATGGAAGAGGGGGTCTGGAGCGAGACCGGACCCCCATTCCTTATAAACCACATTAGGAATTGATCGCTTAACGATTTTGTTCCAATATCTTGCGTGCTTCGATCTCACCCGCCTGCATTCCGGCCCTCGCGGCTTCGCCCCTGAAGCCTCGACGAGATAGGAGACGGTAGAGGCGGCCCCTGGCTCGCTCCCGTCCGGAGGTGAACCGGTCCTCCAGCAGATTCGCCAGGGACTGTGGACCCTGCCTTCGGATCCAACCCCTGGCCGCTACCTCAGCCAGGTCTGCTTCGGTGACCCCCTCTTCCTCCAGGACCCGTTCCACGGCCTCACGGGCCAGGGCAGGGGCGATCCCCCTCCGGGTCAGCTCCGCGCGCATCACGCTTCCCCCTCTGGGGGAGAGCTTGATTCGCTCCCGAACCAGGGCCCGGGAAAAGGCCTCGTCGTCCAAGTGACCCCGATCCTCGAGCCAAGTGAGGC
>JASFRP010000379.1:0-4529 GCA_050114895.1 Gemmatimonadota bacterium | reverse complement strand
GCCTCCAGCGCGTGGACATGGAGGCTCCCGATCCTCAGGGAGCGGCTCAGGGGAAGATCGGAAGCCTTCATGTCGTTCACCTCTCCTTCCGGGAAAGAAGGCGTTGGAGGCCCGTGAGATCCCGTACCCCGCGGCCACGTGCCTCGTCCAGGAGCCGCAGGAGGACCCTGGCGGTGGCCAGGGCATCGCCGTGGGCCCGGTGCCGGGCGTGTATGGGCACCCCGAAGTGGGAGGCCACGGAATCCAGGTTCCGACGCTTCAGCCCAGGTGCCAGGCGCCGGGCCAGCTGAACGGTGCACAGTCTCGGGCTCTCGGGAATCTCACCGAGAGAATCAGCCAACTGAAAGCTCACGAAGCTCCAGTCGAAGGCCACGTTGTGGGCTACGAAGACCCGTCCCTCCAGCCAGCCCAACAGCTCGGGTGCGACGTCCTCGAAAAACGGTGCATCCGCCACCATCTCGTCGTTGATTCCGGTGAGGGCAGCGATTCGGAGAGGTATGGAGCGGCCGGGGTTCACCAGGGTCTGAAAATCCCTCGCGATGACCCCGTCACGGATCTCCACGACGGCGATCTCCGTGATCCGGTGCCCCCGGCTGGGAGCCCCTCCCGTGGTTTCCACGTCCACCACGGCGTAACGCAACCGCTGGAAATCCTCCTCTGGCCGGGGCGCCTCCCCATCCAGAGACCACCATCCCCCATCGTCCACCTTGAAGCGGTGATCGGTGCCCAGGAGGGTGAAGACGGCGGCGGAGGCGGCACCCGCGTTGCCGGTGAGGCCCAGAACCTCACGAGCCAGGTCCAGGGTGTGGAGGGATCCATCCTTCAGAAGGGCGGCGGCTCGGCGAAGAAGGGAGGGCTCGCCCCTCAACGGACATCCCTTTGGGGGATCTCCCGCGCCGGGGCCCTTTCGGCCCCGGCCTCTTCCCCAGGATGGGATAGGGGTCCGGCCCTTCCTCGTGGGCTCAAACCGGGGACATTCGGTGATCCGTCGTGCAAATCTCCACCTCGGGTTCGCACCTGAAAGCAGCTCAACTCCCCTCCGGTCGGGCGGGACACGGCACGGTATGCTCGGTCACCGGCCCCCACCCCGTCGTCCCGCCCCCCGGGAGGCCTACCCCGGGCCGAGACAAGCTAAAGGGTCCTCAGGACCCGGGAAAGTCGAATGAAATCCTGGGGCGAAAAGGTCTCCGGTCGCCTCGTCAGATCGAAGCCCGTGACCTCCGCCACCCGCCTCAACTCATCCCAGGACAGGGATAGATCCGGGTGTCCGCGAAGGATGGATTGCAGCTGTTTCCTGCGCCGCTGGAAGGCAGCCCGGGTGAGGGTTCGGAGATGGGTCTCCTCTTCGAAGGAGAGGAGGCCGGACCGGAACGGCGTGATGCGAATCACCACCGAGTCCACGCTTGGAGCCGGCCGAAATGCCGATGCCGGCACCTTGAGCACCGGCTCCACCGCGGCTACGCTCCGGATCCCTACGGAGAGGGCCCCGAAAGCGGAAGTCCCTGGGGGAGCCAGGATCCGGTCCCCCACCTCCTTCTGAACCATGAGAAGAATCAGCCCGGGCCGCGGCCTCGCCAGGAGATGAAAGAGAATGGGGGTCGTGATGTTGTAGGGGATGTTTCCGACGACCTTGAGCCCTTCGACATCCCTGGTGAGCTCTCCGAGGTCCACCTTCAGGATGTCTCGATGCAGGACCCTTACTCCCTGCATTCCGGCGGTCTCCTCTGTCCAATCCGCCGCCAGTTCGTCATCCAGCTCTACCAGAAAGAGGGATCGAGGCGTGCCCAGGAAATGACGTGTCAGGGCCCCCCGCCCCGGGCCGATCTCCAGGATCTCGTCCTGAGGCTCCACGGCAAGGGCCTCGACGATCTTCCGCTGGAGATTCCCGTCCACCAGGAAGTTCTGTCCGAGGGACTTCTTCGGCCGGTGGGGTCTGGGTGCCGACATCGGGGGGGGTTCCGGGGCCCTGCCGGGCTTAGACCTTCAGGATCAAGACGGTGCGGTCGTCGGCGGGAATGGACGGGGCGGCCTCTCCCGCCCGTTTGAACAGGGCATCCACCACGTCACCCGGTTTTCCATGCCGGCCTTCGATGGCCGCCGCCAGGACAATGGCTTCCCCACCACCTCCTTCTACCTCCCCCAGGGTGTCCGAGATTCCATCGGTGAAGAGGAGGAGGAGATCCTCACCCGGGGCCCAGGGAACGACCTCCTGGGCATACGACCCGGGACCGGCGATTCCCACCGGCGGATCCGTGGCGTGAAGCCGCTCCGACCCACCATCGGGGTGGATGACGAAAGCATGGGGGTGGCCCGCGTTGCTGTACACCATTTGACCCCTCGCGGGATCCAGGACACCGTAGAAGAGGGAGAGGTACATCTCCGTGGTCTCCAGCTCGTCTCGAAGGGCGTCGTCGAGAGACCGGAGCACCGCCGCGGGACCGTCGACCTCCATGGCGTAGATGGTGGCGGCGCTCATGGAAAGCGCCATGATGAGAGCGGCTGGGAATCCGTGGGTAGAGACGTCCCCGATCATCACGCCGATGCGCCCGTCGGGTATGTGCAGGAGGTGGAAGAAATCCCCTCCGACCATCTCCGCCGGCTGGACTCTGGCCGCGACCTCGGCACCCTCGAAGTGCTCTGCCACCGGCAGGAGCTTCATCTGCAGGTTGTGGGCGAGCTCCATCTCCCTCGTGACCCGCTCCTGGGCGAGGCTCTCTTGGATGAGGCGGTGGTTCTCCAGCGCCGACCCCACCTGGCTGGCGATGGCGGAGAGGAGCTTTTGATCGCTGGCAGTGAACCTTCCACCTCGAAGCCGGCCCAGAAGGTTGATGACCCCCACCGTGCGCGGCTCGCCCGCAGGGGGTGTGTACCGGATGGGCACAGAAAGGAGGGAGTCCGTACCTTCCTTGACGGGAATCCTCGATTCCCTTGCCGTCCCCGGCCTCCCCACGATCACAGGCCGTCCCTCGCGGAACACCCTGGCGGTGACGGCTTCGGGGTCCTCGACGGAGAGGGGGCCCATCAAACCCTCCTCCCCTACCGCCGCCACCAGGTCCAGGAGGTTCCCCTCCGGGTGGTAGACCCAGAGGGAGCCCCTCCTGGCTCCCAACACGTCGCAGACCTCTCCCAGGATCACCCGCGCCGCATCGTCGAGGCGGAGGAGGGAGCCCAGCGTCTCGCTGATGGAGTACAGGAGGTTGATCTCCTCGTACCGTTCGGAGAGCTCGTAGGTGAAGAACCGCACCTCCTGGGCGAACTCGAAGGTGCGCCCCAGGAACCCGGCAACGAGATTCGGGAGGGATTCCCTCTGATCCGGCGGCACACCGTAGATGCGCAGCTCCAGGTCGGGGCCGTCACGGGGGTTCAGGCCTCGGACGACGCTCTCCAACTCGGGAGGTTCGGCCGAGTCGCCGGGAGAAAGCCCCTGGGAGACATAGAGGGTGTCGAACTCCCCCGACTCGCCCTGCTGGGAGACGCGGAAGCGGAGCGAGAAGCTCTTCTCTAGGTCGTGGAGGGTTTGCTGGACAGCGTCGGGAAGGGTTCGAAAAGGCGGGACCTCAGGGGTCATGCCTTCGCCCCACCCTCGGGCCCCTCATCGGGCAGGACCCGGGGTAGCCTGAGAACGAGGGTAACGCTGTTGCCCCGATCATTGAAGTGGACCTCGTCCAGGAGCTTCCTCATGAGGAAGATTCCCCGGCCGTTGGCCTTGAGAAGGTTGGCAGGGCAGGTTGGATCCGGCAGGGAGAGGGGATCGAAGCCCGTGCCCTCGTCGGTGACCCGGGCCGTGATGGCAGAATCCTGGAAGGCCACTTCCACCTTTACCCGTTTGGACGGGTCACGGGCGTTCCCATAGAGCATGGCGTTGGCCAGCGCCTCGGCCAGACCGACTCGGAGGTTGAGGCGCAGCCTTCGTGGATCCTCCCCACAGGAGGTACACCGTTGCATCACGAAGTCGACGGCCTCTTCTATGGACGAGAGGTCGTTGGGAATGTCCAGGATCAGATCCGGAGCCATAGGCCAGAAGATCTCGATACGGTGTGCGTAGTCGAGTGGCTGGATCAGAGCCCCTGGAGGGCACCGTCCCTGGAATCCGAAATATGGAAAAGCGTATCGAGCTTCGTGAGCTCGAAAAGCGTCCGGAGATCCTCGTTCAGATTGGCCAGCCGGAGCTCCCCACCCTGCTCTCGAATCTTCTTCGAGAGGCTCACCAGGACACCCAGGCCCGAGGAATCGATGTAACCGGTCTTCTCGAAGTCCACGATGAACTTCCGCTCGCCCTTCTCCAGTTCCTCGAGAACCTTCTGCTTCAACTCCTGCCGATTTCCCACGATGAGCTGGCCTTCCACATCAACCACCAACACGTCATTGACCTTCTCGATCCGGAAACCCATTTAGGTCCTCCCTGGAATGGACGCACCCCAAAGGGGAGAGATTGCTTCGGGCCCGGCGATGCCGCGCCCCCAAGGTCGGGCGATAGGGTGAAGCAATATGTTTCCAAGATAATGATGAGAAATGATATAAGCCAACGG
>JASFRP010000378.1:0-4530 GCA_050114895.1 Gemmatimonadota bacterium | reverse complement strand
AATCGTGCTCGGGTGTCGAAAAGTATGGTGAGTCGTCGTCTCTTCCTCAATGCCTTCGGTCCGAAGTGCCCTGCGGGGGCTCCCACACGCGGCTCTCGGCCCTCCCCCGATTCTCCCCCCGCGGATGCTGGTCCCCCGGCGCCGGGCCGCGCACCCGACACCGCGCACCCGATAGTGTCACAAACCGCCCTCGCTCCCACTCATGCGGCCTCGACGAGTCAGGATGGCTCCACGATCCCCACCCCGTCGGCGGCTCCACACACGTAGGCTTCAAGTTGGAGGCCCAGGGCGTCCTTGTAGAGCTCCGTTACCCGATCTGCGAGCTCGGCGGCGCGGCTCTCCTCTACCAGGGCGATGGCGCAGCCGCCGAAGCCCGCTCCCGTCATGCGGGCTCCCAGGCAGCCGGGCTGGCTCCGGGCGAGATCGACGATCACGTCCAGCGCCTCCGTGCTCACCTCGAAGTCGTCCCGGAGGCTGGCGTGGCTCTGGTCCATGAGGCGACCCAGACGCTCCAGCTCGCCGGAGCGGAGGGCGTCCGCCGCCTGCAGCGTCCGCTCGTTCTCCGTCACCACGTGCCGGGCCCTCTTTCGAGCCGTGGCGTCGAGATTCTCCGCCGCTTCGAGCATGGCTACGTCCACATCCCGCAGGGCCGGGGCGCCGCAGCCCTTTGCCGCCGCCTCGCACTGTTGGCGCCGCTCGTTGTAGGCGGAGCCCACGAGCCCCCGGCGGGTCCCGGTGTCCAACACCACCAGCGTCACTCCCCCGGGAAGGGGGACGGCTTCCACCTCCAGGGTGCGGCAGTCGATGAGCACTGCGTGGTTCTCCCGACCCAGACCCACCACCAGCTGATCCATGATCCCGGAGCTCACTCCGATCCACTCGTTCTCCACGCGCTGCCCCAGGAGGGCCATCTCCTTCGGCTTCCAGGGGATGCCCGAGACTGCCGCGAATGCCCGGAGTGCTGCCATCTCCAGGGCGGCCGAGGACGAGAGCCCTGCACCGATGGGGACGTTCCCACCCAGCACGCCCTCCCAGCCCGAGAGACGATGGCCCTCCTGCGTGAGGACCCACACCACCCCTTTCAGATACTCCATCCAGGCGTCCTCACCACGGGAGACCCCTTCCAGGGAGAACACTCCCTCTCCAAAGTCCAGGGAGTGGACCAGGACCTGGCCTCCGGGGCGCGACCGCAATGCCATCCATAGCTCCCGGTCGATGGCAGCGGGAAGGACGAAGCCGTCGTTGTAGTCCGTGTGCTCGCCGATGAGATTGACACGGCCCGGGGCCCGGACCAGCACGTCCGGTTGTCCCCCGTAGAGCCCCTCAAAGGTAGCCAAGACCTCACGGCGCAGATCCGTCGCGCCTTGCTGCGGTATGCTCATGGACATGCCTCTCAGTCATGATTGATGAGGAGACGTCATCGTCTCGGTGCAAGTATCGGCTCCCCCCGAGGGCCCGTGCAAGGTGGCTTCCCGGGGGTCGCTGAGCCCCTGTCTGGCGACCCGGTCCTTGTCGCCTTCCCCGCTGACGACTACTACTTCTGCGGCCGCAGGAAACAGCGATCACCCACTGGAACGCCGATGATCTCTCTCTCTGCCATCGACATCACCGTCTTCGTCCTCTTCGTGGCTGCCGTCATCACCGTGGGAATGGCCAAGAGCCGCCACGAGAAGGATAGCGAGTCCTACTTCCTGGCCGGTCGGGGTCTCCAGTGGTGGCTCATCGGGTTCTCCCTCATTGCGGCCAACATCTCCACCGAACAGTTCGTGGGAATGTCGGGGCAGGCGGCGGACTACGTGGGGCTCGCCATCGCCAGCTACGAGTGGATGGCGGCCATTACGCTGGTGGTGGTGGCCTTCTTCTTCCTTCCCAAGTTCCTCAAGAGTGGCGTCTACACGGCCCCGGAGTTCCTCAGGGTCCGCTTCAACGACGAGGCGCGCTTCATCATGGCCATCTTCACGATGGTCATGTACGTGGGGGTGACCATCTCGGCGGTAATCTACTCCGGCGCCCTGACGTTGAGCACCCTCTTCCCGGGGGTGGGGCTGGTTCTGGCGGCGTGGATCATCGGGCTCATCGCCGCCGTCTACGTCGTCAGTGGAGGCCTGAAAGCCGTGGCGTGGGCGGACCTCATCCAGGGCTCGGCCCTGATCCTCGCCGGTGCGGTGATCCTCCTCCTGGCTCTGAGACTCCTCGGCCAGACGCCCGTTTCGGAGCTCACCTACGCCGGCGCGGTGGCAAACGTCCCCGACAACGCCGGCGGCTGGACCAAGCTCATGGAGCTGAACGCCGACAAGCTCCATATGGTGCTGCCGTCCTGGGACCTGGTTTTGCCGTGGACAGCCCTGGTCATCGGTCTCTGGATCCCGAATTTCTATTACTGGGGGCTGAACCAGTACATCATCCAACGCACCCTCGGAGCGCACTCCCTGGCGCAGGGGCAGAAGGGGACCGTGTTCGCGGCGGGGCTGAAGCTTCTCATCCCCTTCGTCATCGTCTTCCCCGGGATCGTGGCCTTCAACCTGTTCAGCGACGAGATGGCCACGGAGGCGGCCCGGGACCCCCAGATCCTCCAGGGCAACGAGGCGGCGTGGGTCCAGTTCCAGGCCATCCGGGAGGACCCGGCCGCCCCACCGGTGATCTTCGACTACGACCAGGCCTGGGAAAGAGCCCATCCTGACCGGGCAGAGGCCCTGGCGGAGTTCAACCGGGAGGTGGAAGCTGGGGTGGGCCGGAACGTCGAGCACGTTCGCCTCGTGGGGTACAAGTACGACACGGCGCTCCCCCTTCTCATCGGCCGTGTGGTGCCCACGGGTGTCGGGCTCCAGGGGTTCATCCTGGCAGCCCTCCTTGGTGCCGTGGTGAGCTCTCTGGCTTCCATGCTCAACGCCGCGTCCACCATCTTCACCATGGACCTCTGGAAGCGATACCTCCGGCCGGCTTCTTCAGAAATGGGGCTGGTGGTCACGGGGCGCACGACGGTAGTCATTTTCGCCGCCGTGGGTTGCCTGGTGGCGCCCCTCCTGGGTAATCCGAGGTTCGGCGGGATCTTCACCTTCATCCAGGAGTTTCAGGGCTTCATCTCCCCGGGAATCCTGGCCGTGTTCCTGTTCGGCTTCTTCGTCAAGCGGGCGAACCGCTGGTCCGGCGCCGTGGGGCTGCTTGTATGCCCCATCGTCTTCGGCGTTCTCAAGGTTGCCCTCCCGAGCCTGGCGTTCCTGGACCGCATGGCGGTGGCCTTCTTCATCGTCTTGGCTATCCTCGCCACCATGACCCTGATCAGTCCAAAGCAGGACATGGACGAGGTGGAGCGGACGCCCAGCATAGAGCTGACCTCGTCCCGAGGCGCGAAGCTGGCGGGCGGGATCGTCGTGGTCCTTACTCTCGCCCTCTACGCCATCTTCTGGTAGGTCGAGGGGAGGGTCCTCAGAACGCGAATGGGCGGGGATGGCCCACGGCCCCGCCGTGATGGACTCTCCTGGACCGGGACGGTAGGAACGGACCCCGGACACGGTGGCTGCACGCCTGTCACCGCACCCCCCCACCCCTTAGTTTTCAGTTCTGTTTCGCACCGTTTACGACCACCTCGAGGAGTTGACCGTGGCATCCCCCATGACCGATCCCTTCGGCGCTCTCGCCACCCTGGATCTCTCGGAAGGCCCCACCTCCTTCTATCGCCTGGGAAAGCTGGAAGAGGACGGAGTGGCCTCCCTGGCCCGTCTTCCCTATTCGATACGGATTCTCCTAGAAAACACCCTCCGCCACGCCGGAAAGGGGTTCGTCACCGAGGATCACGTAAAGGCGGTGGCAGACTGGCGACCGGACCACGCGGGTGCCTCCTTCCCATTCATGCCGTCCCGCGTGATCCTCCAGGACTTCACGGGGGTCCCGGCGGTAGTGGACCTGGCCTCCATGCGCTCCGCTCTGGACACCATGGGTGGGGACGCCAACCGCATCAATCCTGTCGTGCCCGTGGACCTGGTCATCGACCATTCCGTCCAGGTGGATTTCTTCGGCTCCGCCCAGGCCTTCCAACTGAACGTGGAGAAGGAGTACGAGCGGAACCGGGAACGGTACACCCTCCTCCGCTGGGCACAGGAGGCCTTCGAGGGCTTTCGGGCGGTGCCCCCGGGCACGGGAATCGTGCACCAGGTGAACCTCGAGTACCTGGCCTCGGTCGTGCACCGCCGAGAGGAGGGCGGCCAATTCCTGGCCTTCCCGGACACCCTGGTGGGCACCGATTCGCACACGACGATGATCAACGGGTTGGGCGTGGTGGGATGGGGCGTCGGAGGGATCGAGGCGGAAGCCGTGCTCCTGGGCCAGCCGTATTACATGCTCCTCCCGGAGGTGGTGGGAGTGAAGCTCTCCGGGCAGCTCCCGGAGGGCGCGACCGCGACGGACCTGGTGCTTCGCGTCACCGAGATGCTGAGGAAGCACGGGGTCGTCGGACGCTTCGTGGAGTATTTCGGACCTGGCCTGGAGGGGCTGACACTGCCGGATCGTGCCACCCTGGCCAACATGGGGCCA
>JASFRP010000377.1:0-4545 GCA_050114895.1 Gemmatimonadota bacterium | reverse complement strand
GGGCCAGGTTCTTTCCGGTGGTGATTGCGCCCCACCCACCGATGGAGTGGATCCGCAGCGAGATGGCGCCTTCCGGCATCAGGTCGAAGTTCCCCTCCGGCATCAACGTCAGGTCCGCCAGGTGCGGGTAGGCCTCCAGGAGCTGCTCCTGCCAGATCTGGAGCTTCGGGTACTTCGTGTTCTTCTTCACGAAGTCCAGCCCCAGGTAGAAGAGGCGCTGGTGTTTCCCGTCGGGGAGCATGTTGCTCACCACGGCCATGATGTCTCCGGGCTGCAGATCGCGGCTGCCCATCCCGAAGGAGCCGGAATAGAAGTCCGGGACCTCGTCGGGGCGGATCTCCGCCACGCCGGGGTAGGGGGTGGCTCCGGAGGCCCGGAAATTCTCCACGCCCTTCCCCACCGCGGCGCGGAGCTCCCGCAGGAGGGGCGGGTCCACGGCCAGCGGCTGATCCAGCCGCTCCAGCACCGCCACGCCCTTCTTCCCCTTCAGCATCTTCGTGATGAGGTCGGTGGGGAAGGGACGGAACATGGTGAGGTTCAGGACCCCCACCTTCAATCCCCTCTCCCGCCGGAGATAGTCCGCCACGGCCTCGCAGTTGGAGACCACGGACCCCTGTCCCACCAGCACGTACTCGGCGTCCTCCACCAGATGGCCCGTGGCACGGGCGTACCGCCGTCCGGTGAGCTGGTAGTACTCCTCCATGGCCTGGTCCGCGAGGGACGCCACGTGGTCGAAGTAGAAGGGGCGCTGGGCCGCCACACCCTGGGCATAGGAGTCCTGGTTCTGGACCGTCCCGATCATGGCGGGATAGTCCAGGTCGTAGATCTCCGGAATCCGGCGCCGCTTCTCCCCGAAGACCATCCGCTGCGCCGGGGTGGGGGATTCGATGGTGTCCGAAGGATCCCCCAGGTACTCCTTGATGAGCTCCCGCTCCGGCATCCGGATGGACTCGATGACGTGGCTGGTGAGGAACCCGTCCTGGGCCACGATGGCGGGGTTCAGGGAGAGCTCCGCCGTGCGGTGGGCGATGAGGTTCAGGTCCGCCACCTCCTGCACGTTCTTCCCGAAGAGCTGGAAGAAGCCGGAGTCGTCCACGGCGTGGTAGTCGTCATGCCCCGCGTGGATGTTGAGGGACTGCTTCGTCATGGCCCGGGCCGCCACGTTCAGGACGTAGGTCAGGCGCTTCCCGGCAGCGGCGTAGAGGGATTCGTGCATATAGGCGATTCCCTGGCCGCTGGAGAAGTTGGCCGCCCGAAGGCCCACCATGCTCATGCCCGCCGTCACCGCGGCAGCAGCGTGCTCGCCCTCGGGCTCGAAGAAGAGGAGCCTCCGGCCGTTCGCGTTGGTGTAGCCCGCGGCCACGGCCTGGGCCCATCCTTCCCCCATCTGGGAGGACGGGGTGATGGGGTAGGCGCCGGCGGCCTCGCTGGCGTTGGTCTCCACCCACACCACGGCGGCGCTCCCGTCCATGGCCTCGGGAATTCCCGGGTATTTGAAGGACTTCTGTCCGTCGTTGTTCTTCGGGCTGGTCATCCTGCTTCACTCCCTGCGAGTTCTCGAATGGAGGCGAACTGCGCCCCCTCCACCCAGACGATTGCGTTGGTGGGGCACCGGGCGGTGGCTTCAGGGTTGGCCGTCTCGATTCGATCATAGTCGATGACGGCCAGACCGTTCTTGATCTCGATGAGGCCCGGGGCGGCATCCTGGACACACCGGGCACAGGCCGTACAGGCCACGGCGCAGACCTCTTCCGCCGCGTCCCCCTCCAGAAGGTTCTTGCACTGGACGATGAGCTTGTGGTCCAGGGGCATGATGGTGAAAAGGTCCAGGGGACAGGCGTCGACACAGTCCCCGCAGGCCGTGCACAGATCCGGGTCCACCACCGGCAATCCGAAGGGATTCATGGTGATGGCTTCGAAGTCGCAGGCCACGGCACAGTCCGACAGCCCCACGCATCCCCAGCTGCATCCCTTTCCCCCACCGGTCACGGCCACCGCCGCCGCACAGCTGTCCACGCCGTGGTACGCGGCCTTTTTCGTGGCCACGTCCGTCCCGCCGGCGCAGAGAAGGCGGGCCACCTGCTTGTTCGCCTCCCCCGCTGCCACACCCAGGAGGGCCGCCACGTCTTCCCGGTCCAGCTCCCCCATGACGGTGCACCCCGCCGGCGCCACCACCCCCTCCACCGCCGCCTCCGCGAAGGCACGACAACCGGCGTAGCCACAGGCCCCGCAGTTGGCGCCGGGAAGAGCCTCCTCCACCGCACCGATGCGTGGGTCCTCCCAGACCTTCAACTTGGCGTTGGCCAGGGCGATGAGGGTCCCGAAGGTGAGACCCACGCCTCCCAGGATGGCCACGGAAGTCAGGATCAATGACAGGTCCATTGCGTCCCCAATCCCTCTCCTTCTCCAATTCCTCGGCCGCCGTCCGGCGCGATCCCCAGGAAATCCCTCATGGCGACCTAGACCCGGGCCTGGTGAATGAGCCACGCCGCCAGCTGGCCGGCCTCGTCCATCTCGGCTCCTGCCGAAGCCGCCTCCTCTTCCGCCGCCGCGGGAATCTGCACGCTGGCGGCCAGGGCCCGGAGCTGCCGGAGCTCCTCCACCTGCTGGAAGACGGAGATGGACCCCAGGGCCTTCTTCGGCTCCTGCTCCGGAAGGGAGCTCACCGTGAGGCGCTCGTTGAGGGATTTCCCCCCGGGGGCGTGAACGAACTTCGCGGCACCTTCGGGCATGAGGGCCGCGATGCCCGGACCCGGTGTGGCGCTCAGCGCCGCCAGGTCCAGGGGATCATCACTCTGGATGACCGTCATGCCCGGGGTGATGAGGCGCACCAGAGGCGCCGGAGCCGCCGGACCGTTGACCACCAGCACGATCTTCTGGGAGCCTTCCAGGAGATCCCCCAGGGAAGCCGCCTTCAGGTCCGCACCTTCCACCTCCAGCACCAGGGGAGGTGCACACCCCTTCTCCGCCCGGTTCCAGAGATTCGGAGGGAAGGACTCCAGGGCGTCGTCCACACCCTCGGGTGCCGCGATACCGTGGAGGGCCCACTCCACCGAACGGCCGGCCCCGAAGGCCGTGCCGGCTCTGGCCAGGGCGGCCAGGAGGGTGCCTCGGAGGTACCCGTCCACCTCGACCTTTCCGTGGAAGAGGCTGTCACCCGCCTTCTTGAGAGCCACGAGGGTCTCGAAGGCCTTCTGGACCCGATCCCGCTTCTCTCCATCCAGCTTGGAGTTGGCGGACACGAAGGGAGCCATGCGGTCCAGGTCGATACGTCCCGCGGCAAAGGGCCCCAGCTCGTGGGCCAGCTTCACCTGCGGGTTTTCCTCCGCGCTGTTGGCCCGCTCCAGGATTCCTCTGACCTCCTCGGCGGACATGGCCACGGAGGAGGCGAACCCCTCCCTGGCGGCGGTGAGCGCGGCAAGCGCCTGGGTAATCCGGTCGTCAGACGGCATAGCGATCGAACTCCTCCTCCAGGACGTTCAGCTTTTCCTCCGCCGTGAGCGTCGGCAGGTGCCGCGTCTCCTCGTAGCGGGGCCGGGACTCGTCCCGGAAGTAGACTCCGATCCGGACCACGCTCTGGTCCTCTGCATAGCGCCGGGCCGCATCGATATCCGACGGATCGTGGGCCACCCGGTCCTTGTAGATCCCCGCCAGCTCCGGGACCTCCACCCCGTCGGGGTGCACCAGCATCTCGATGCGATCAGGGTCGGTCACCGCCTCCTCGAAGAGCTTCGGGAGGTAGGCGGGGCAGCGTTGGAGGATCCGGACGAAGGAGAACCCCTTGTGATGGTATGCAGCCTTCAACGTGGCGAAGAGATGCGCCGGTACCCACTCGGCGGTCTGGGCCACGAAGGAGGCGTTGGTCACCCCCAGCGTCGCCGCCAGGGGGTTCATGGAAGGGAGCCAGCTCCCCTGGGGCTGGGTGTTGCTCTTCACGCCCTTTGGCGTGGTGGGCGAGGTCTGCATCTTCGTCAGACCGTAGATGTTGTTGTCCAGCAGGAGGGCCGTGATGTTCACGTTGTAGCGAACGGCATGGATCCAGTGCCCTGCCCCGATGGACACGCAGTCCCCATCACCCATGACCGTGAACACCGTCAGCTCCGGCCGCAGCAGCTTGATCCCCGTGGAGACCGGGAGGGCCCGGCCGTGAATCCCGTGGAACCCGTAGGTCTTCACGTAGTGGGGGAAACGGCTGGAACAACCGATTCCGGAGACGAAGACCGTGTCCTCAGGCTTCAACTGCTCTTCTGTAAGGAGCCGCTGAACCGCCGTCAGGACGGAGTGGTCGCCACACCCGGGACACCAGCGTGCCAGTGCGGCCTCGTAGTCCGTCATGGAAAAGACGCGGTCGTCCTCCTCGGCGAGATGGAGGAGAGAACAAGCGCTGCTCACGAAGCACCTCCTTTGGGCATCTTCTGTCGAATCGCATCGTGGATGGCCCCGGGCTTCAGGGGCTCACCCAGGACCCGGGTCCAGCAGTCCACGTCCACCAGGGTGGCGGCCCGAAGGATCCAGGCCAACTGCCCGTAGCGGCGATTCTGTTCT
>JASFRP010000376.1:0-4566 GCA_050114895.1 Gemmatimonadota bacterium | reverse complement strand
CCGATTCGGAAGATTCCCAGTCCCGGTCCCGGAGCCCCGAAGACGGCCGCCACGCCACCGAGGAGAAGCAGCCCCGCAGCCCCCGTGAGGAGATACAGGCCGAAGTGGAAGGGGAAGGAGAACCACCAGAGCTTCCGGTTGTGCTCCCAGAGGGCCTTGAGGAAGATGATCTCCTTGGCCATGTAGACCACCTCGCTCACCAGGTCTTTTTCCCGGGGCTTGGTCCACCAATCCACCGTTTCCAGATAGGAACCACCGTACTTCCCCCTTCCCTTCTCATGCGGTATGGGGGAGAGCTCCCAACGGAGATGGACGGGGAGGCTTGCCATCTTGACGGTCCGGACGGCAAACGCCACCACGAAGACCGCCAGGAGGAGGTAGGAGAGCGGGAGAAGAATGGAAAAGGCCATGTGCGCGCCGTTGCCTCTTGAGAAACAGATTAAATCCAGATTTCACCGATCTAGAGAACGACTCCATCGACCTCGAGACACCGTAAAAGAGGGCAATTTCCGGGCCAACAAGCGTCGGGATTTTCGGGGAGTTTTGGGGGGGAGAGGGAGGGGGATAGTTGAAACTTGAATAACCACGAGAGGTTAATGGGGGAAATCCTGACACATCAAGGACTTCTGGGGCCGGGCACGATAACCCCTCGCCCCGGCCCTCGTCGGCGGGTTGGCGGAGAGAATCCATACGCGGCGGGTCGCCAGCCCACCCTGTCCCAGGCCCCTTCCTCAGGGCGTCAGGATCTCCTTGACGGCTGCCACAAAGGCGTCCCGATCGATGGGCTTGTGGAAGAACCCCTCTGGTGCGGGCACCAGACGCCGGTTGCTGATGAACTTCTCGTAGGCGGTCTCGTCTCCCCCAAGCCCCGTCACCGCCGTGACGATGAAGACTGGAACCGCTTTCGTATCCGGATCTGTCTTCAGTTCCTTGTAGAACCGGGTTCCTGAGGCTTCCGGCATGGAGATGTCCAGGGTGACCAGGTCCGGCCGGTCGTCTCGGACTTTCTCCAGGGCCTCCTTTCCGTTCACCGCCGTGTCCGTCTCAAAGCCGTTGTCCTGGAGGATCATCTCCAGGTAGCTGACAATGTCCGGCTCGTCGTCGACGATGAGGATCTTCTTCATACGATCTCCCTCCGCACCGAAGTGCTTATCTATGTTCCCTCCGCGGCGCCCGACTTCCGGACGCTACCTTTCTCCCGTTTCCTTCTTCAGAGCCTCCAGCGCCCTCCTGAGGGCATGAGGCTCCGCGCTGGGCAGAGCCTTCTGGAGCTCCTCCTGGAGGGTGAGCTTGTCTTCACTCTCGGGACTCTCCTCGATCCCCAGGGCTCGCTGGACGCATCGCACGTAATCCAGAGGCTTCACGGGCTTCTCCAGGTACACGCCGGGGCCCGCGATGACCCGATTGTCGACGATGTCCTTCAGATCCCCCTCCCCCAGCTCGTCCCTGGCGTGGGCAGTGACGATGAGCACGGGGATCTGGGAGAGCTCCCGGTCCTTTCTGAGCTCGTAGAGGAGCTTGTGGCCGCTCTTCCGGGGCATGACCAGGTCCAGGGAAATGAAGTCCGGCGGGTCCTCCCTGATGATCTTCATGGCCACGTTCCCGTCTTCGGCCGTGACCACGTTGAATCCGGCATCCAACAGAATCTGTGCCAGGTAGTCCCGGACGTTCGGCTCGTCATCCACGACCAGGACGGTCCTGTCCTGGGGTTGAACCATCTCGCCACCCCCTTCTCTTGTGCGTGGCTGCTCATCCATCACGGTCATGCCTCCTCTTCCGGAGCCGGCAGGGCAGTTCGGGGAAGCTCGATGCGAAACACCGAACCCTCCCCCTCCCTGGAGGTGAACCAGATCTTCCCACCATGTTGATGAACGATGCGCTTCGTCGTAAGGAGGCCCAGGCCCGTCCCCCGGTCGGAGCCCTTGGTGGTGAAGAACTTCGAAAAGACCTTCTTGCTGATTTCGTAGTCCATTCCCCGGCCGTTGTCCGCCACCTCGTAGACGATGGTCCCGTCCTCCTCCCGAGAGGTCACCGTCACCAGGAACTCCCTCCGCTTCTCGCTCACCAAGCAGGCATCGATGGCGTTGGAGACCAGGTTGGCCAGGCAGGTGTGGATCCCATCCTGGTCAAGGGGCGCCTCGGCCAGCTCCGGCTGGAGATCCACCGCCAACCGGATTCCTGCCTGGGCCGCCCTCTCCTGGAACAGGGCGGCGACCTCTCGAGCGGGCTCATTCGGATCCACCATGGTCACGTGCGTCTTTCGGCCCTTGGCGAAGTCCAGGAACTCCTTCACGAACTGGGAGATCCTCTCCACGTTCTCTTCCAGGGTGGTCCAGCCCCGTGCGATGCGAGCATCGTCACCCAGCTGGATTCCGGTGTTCACGGCATACATTCCCCCCTCCAGCCCCATGAGAACGTTCTTGATCCCGTGGGCGATCCCCGCCACGGTTTCACCCACCGCGGCCAGGCGCTCTGCCTCTCGCTTTTCCTGCTCCAGTCGCTTCACCTCCGTGATGTCGGTGCACATCTCCACCACATAGCGGATCTTTCCCATGGGGCCCCGAATCGGCGCCATGTGGACGAGGTAGTCCATGGGCTCCCCGTTCCTCACCACTCCCTCCTCCTCCCTGATCCGGACCTTCCCATCGGTGAAGGTGGCGACTGCGGCGCAGTGGGTGCAGGGCTCGTCCCGCCCCTTGTAGACCTCGTAGCAAGGGCGATCCTCCCACGTCCCGAACACCTCCCTGAACCGGTTGTTGGCGTCGACGATCCGGTAGTCCCCATCGATGATGCTGATGCAGATGGGCACCTGGTCGAAGAGGTGGACACGGACCCAGTCCTGGATCTCTTCGGCATGCATCTCTCGGGCCTGGTTCATGACGCACTCCTCAGCGGCCCGAGGGGGCGGACGACGAGGCCGGGACCCCCACCAGCCGGTTGTTCGCTTCCCGCCGGGGCATGAGCTGCTTGACGTCCTCCCGCCAATCCACGTCGTGGCAGGTCATGCACCGGTTCAGGTCCTCGGGATGTTCTTCGGGGGCCTGCATGGCCTCCCGCTCGTGGCACTTCACGCACAGGGAGTGCATGGCATCCATGTAGCTCGACGCCTCGCCCCAACGGGGCTCCGGGGCCTCGATGAAGGCCCGCGGGGAGATCTCCGAGCCGTGGCAGTCGGAGCACTCCGTGATGGTCTCGTAGCTCTTGACCTTCGTCTCCCCGGCGTGGCACTCGATGCATCCGTCGTTCCCGCCCAGGCCCTCTGCGTGAATATCGTGATCGAATACGGAGACAGGAGCGTACATGTCCCGGTGGCATTCGTAACAGGAGGTGTTCTCGTCCAGGGGCTTGTTGAGGTGGTGGCAGGTCTCACAGGACCGCTCCTCACCCAACCGCTGGGCGTGATCGTCGTGGTCGAAGAGGACCACCTCCCCGTTACGGTTGGCGTCCAGCATCAGGACTCTGGTGGTCTGTGCCGGGATGGTAGCCACCGGGAGGGCCAGCTTCCGGGTCATCTCCTCCCCCCGGTCCTGGATCACGGCCTCGACACTCCGGGGGCCCTGCACCGGAGCGGGACGAGAATCCACCCCCTTCACCGGGAGGAAGAGGAGAGCCACGGCACCACCGGTGACAGCAGCCACCGAGTACCGTCGAGGCAGGGAAAGGGGGCCCGGGAGGAAGGACCGCACCGCCTCGGGATCAAACCCTGGCTTGGGTTCCGGAGGATGGCCCTTCACGTCGTCGAAGACGTTCAGGTTCTCGACGAAGAACAGGAAGATGAGGATCCCTCCGGCTACGATCCCCAGGCTCACCGCGAACTCCTCCCAGCTGGGGAAGTATCCGATCCCCTCCGGGCGAGCGAAGGCAGCGACGGACACGTCCAGCCGGTGCATCACCATCCCCAGGACCACCATGCTAGCCGCAATGGCCACACCTGTGAGGCTCCCCCGGATGCGTTTGGAGAGCATGAGCAACGCCGGGATGAGGGCGCTGAACCCCACCTCGAAGAGGAAAAGGGCGCCCTGCCAGGACCCGTCGAAAGCCATTCCCAGGACCCCACGGACCGCCAGGTCTCCCAGGCGAAGAGCCAAGTAGACCCAGAGAACCACCGACGCCGCCAGCCCCAGGCCCGAGATCTCCCGGAGATGCAGCTTGTGCCCCAGGAAGTAGTTCGAAAACACGGATTCAATGACCACCGTCATGAGCCCCAACGCCACCGCCGACACGAAGAACTGGACGTAGATGATGGGGGAGTACCAGAGGGGGTGGAGGCGGAAGGGCGTGATGAGAAAGAGGGAGCCCAGGGACGATTGGTGAAGGGTGGACAGGACGATCCCGGCAATCACCAGGATGATGCTCACCCGTTTCAGCGCCCTCAGGACGATCTGGAACGGACGGCCCCGAAAGAGCCGGTGCTCCAGGATCACCGGGAGGAACTCCAGGATCAGCACGGTGAGGTAGAGGATCACACAAGCGGCCACTTCGAACAGCACCGAGTGGTACTGCCAGTTGACCATGGGATGCCAGATCCTCCAGGGAAGACCCAGGTCGTAGAGGAGTCCCACGGCA
>JASFRP010000375.1:0-4566 GCA_050114895.1 Gemmatimonadota bacterium | reverse complement strand
ACACTTGAGGCAGAGCGCTCTCTTGTGTGTGATGGAGAAGAGTTGGTAGACCACCTGCAATGGGGTTCCGGCTCCGTAGTCCACCGCGGTCACATCCCGAAGGAGATTGTAGTGCTGCTCGGGATCGTCCCGGAGCCACTGCAGGATCTCCAGGTTCCGGTGGGGAGGAATGAAGACGATGTGCTGGTTCCCCGCCACCACATCGTGCCGGAGGAGCGCGTCTCCGAAATTCGCCTTCAGGGCCGTCACGGAATCGTGCTCGGGGGCGGTGACCGGGGGCGGTTTGGGGGGTTCGGCGGCGCCGGCTGAGGCCACGGGCCCCATCGCCACCGCATCGAAGCTTGATTTCTTTTCGGCCATGGAGCTGCTCATCCTTCCGGGTCCCCTCAGGGGATCCGGTCACCTGGACGGGAGATGGCGTCGCTGTGATCCAACCCACTCACCCGATTCTGTTTGGTGGAGTTTCCGAAGGGCCCCGTCAGTGAAGCGACCTCCTCGTCGTCCGCTTGGGGCTTTCCGACCCTGGTTGGATCCTCCGCCCTCAGGACCGAGTGCTGGGCCAGGCTCTCTTGTCGGACCTTCTCCTGGACCATCATGAGGCCATAGATGAGGGATTCCGGTCGGGGGGGGCACCCGGGAATGTAGACGTCCACCGGGACGATGGTGTCGATCCCCTGGGTCATGGAGTACACGTCGAAGACCCCACCGGTGCTGGCGCAGGCCCCCATGGAGATGCACCACTTGGGCTGGGTCATCTGGTCCCAAATCCGGCGGAGAACAGGTGCGAACTTGTAGGTAACCCTTCCGGCGCAAATCAGAACGTCTGCTTGACGGGGGCTGAAGGACATCCGCTCCATGCCGAACCGGGCCAGATCGAAGTCGCTGGCGTAGGACGCCATCATCTCGATGCCACAGCAGGCCGTTCCCAGAGGCATGGGCCAGAGGGAGTTCCTCCGGGCCCAGTTCACCAGGAAGTCGAGCTTCGAAGTCAGAAAAGCAGGCGTCCCGGACCCGAAGAGCCCGGGAGACTGTGCGCCTACCGTGGGAAGGGGCTTGTCGCTCAGTCCCACTCTAGGCCTCCTTTTTTCCATTCGTAGAGAAGTCCCACTGCCAGGACGAAGACGAAGATCGTGACCGCCATGAAGGCGCTCCAACCCAACTCCCGCATTTCCACGGCCCAGGGAATCAGGAACACCGTCTCGAGATCGAAAATGATGAAGCTGATGGCCACCACGTAGAACTTCACGGAGAAGCGGGCCCGGGTGTCCCCCAAGGGAATCATCCCCGACTCGTAGGGCATATCCTTCTGCGGTGTAGCCCTCCGGGGGTTGAGGATGTGAGAAATGATCACGAAGCCCAGGGCGGCTGCCCCTGAGGCAGTGAAGAGGATCAGGAGGGGAACGTAGGATCCCGCCATGGGAATGCCCTAAACGTTTGTGAAAACAATCACTTTAACGGACGCCCGAATGTACCCGGGGGTCTGGAGGGGTGTCAAGCAACCCCATGCCCCCGATCGGCGGCCCGGAAACAGCACGTTTCATGCCGTTTGCCTGGGGCCGCTGGGACCCTGTATCTTGGGCCCCTCTACCCTCCCGGATTGCCCCCGTTCCCATCTCCGCGGAGGGTTTTTGGCCACACTAAAACCTGTGAATTCATGAGTATCAAGAGTGACCGGTGGATCCGGCGGATGGCTGAAGCGGAGGGCATGATTGACCCCTTCGAGCCCGGACAAGTGAAGGAAGGCACGATCTCCTACGGCCTATCCTCGTACGGATACGACATTCGGGTCGCCCCGGAGTTCAAGGTCTTCACCAACGTCCACAACGTGGTGGTGGATCCGAAGAGCTTCGACGCCAGGTCTTTTGTGGATGTCCACTCAAAGGAGTGCATCATCCCGCCCAACTCCTTCGCTCTGGCGCGAACGGAGGAGTACTTCCGGGTCCCCCGGGACGTGCTCGTTGTGTGCGTAGGAAAGAGCACCTACGCACGGTGCGGGATCATCGTAAACGTCACGCCGTTGGAGCCCACCTGGTGCGGCCATCTGACCCTGGAGATCTCCAACACGACCCCCCTTCCCGCCAAGATCTATGCAGGTGAGGGAATCGCCCAACTCCTCTTCTTCCAGGGAGACGAGGAGCCGGAGATCGCGTACGCCGACCGCAAGGGGAAATACATGAACCAGCAGGGGGTGACCCTGCCGAAGATGTAACGGCCCCAAGGCCCGGGTTTCGCCTCGTGGGCCCGCCCGGAAGTTTCCGGAATCCCGCCGGCCGGGAGGTGAGCGCTCCGGAGAGATCCGGGGTGAGGCCGTCAGGGGACGGAACGTCCCAAATGAGGCGCATCGAGGAGGTGGAGCCGGTGGGAAGCGCCTCTTGCTTCCCACCCGTTCAACCCACCCCCACGAGCTCGATGTCGAACACGAGGGTTGAGTTCCCCGGAATGTTGAAGTACCGATCCTTTCCGTAGCCCAGCGCCGGGGGAATCACCAGCTTCCGTTTCCCACCGACCCTCATGCCCGGGACCCCTTCCGACCACCCCTGGATTACCGAGTTCAGGCTGAATCGGATGGGGTCGCCCCCAAGGCTGGTGTCGATCACCGTCCCGTCGTGGAGCCATCCGGTGTAGTGGACCGTGACGAATTCCCCGGCCTGGGCCTCCTCCCCCGTACCTACCTCCAGATCCTGGTAGTAGAGTCCCGAAGGGGTCTGGGTCATCTGGGAGAGGTCCACTCCCAGGGCTGGGTCGAATTCGAGCTCCGTAGGGTCTTTCGGACCCGTGGCGCCGCTGTCACACGCCGCCACCAACAGCAGAAGTGCCACAGAGGTGGCGGAGGATACGAGGCGGTTCACACTTTCTCTCCCGTTCAGTTCCGGTTCAAAAGGGTGTGACGCTGGCTCCCTTTCAGCGATTCACGGCCACAAGCTGTACCTCGAAAACCAGCGTGGCGTTCCCGGGAATCACCCCCGGGATTCCCCGGGAACCGTACGCCAGCCCTGGTGGGATGACCAGGATCCGCCGACCGCCGGCCTTCATTCCCCTGATCCCCAGGTCCCAACCCCGGATGACCCTTCCGTCTCCGACAGTGAATTCGACGGGTCCGCCTTCGGCCGCGGAGGACTCGAAAAGCGTTCCGTCCGGGTGCCAACCCAGGTATTGCATGGTGACTCGGCTGTTCAGACGGACCTCCTCTCCCACCCCCTCAACCCGGTCAGCCAGGTAGAACCCTTGAGGTGCCCGGGTCATACGGCTCAGGTCGATCCCCAGCTCCGGGGCAAAAGAGACTTGAGTGAGATCCACCCCAGGTCCCGTGGCGCAGGATGCCAATACAGCCAAGGCTCCCACGATTCCGGAGCGTCGGATCGAGAAGCGCTCGAACGGCTGAATGCACCTCATGGGATCCTCCAGGAGTTGAGAGGGCCGGCCCCCGGGCGGGAGCCGGCCCTCCGTGGTCAAATGCCCGAGAATCCGAAGGGGGTCTCTCCGGCCTCGGCTGCGCGGCGGGAGCGGTTATACCGCGGTAATCTCGTACGGCTTGTAGGCCAGCGTGGCCTTCACCAGGTCCCGGTTCAGCCGGGCGATGAAGTCCACACTGATGCCTTTCGGACACGCGTTCTGGCAAGCTCCGTGGTTGGTGCAGTTCCCGAAGCCTTCCTCGTCTTGGAGTTGGACCATGTTCAAGACCCGCTCGTACCGCTCCGGCTGTCCCTGGGGGAGGAAACCCAGATGGGACACCTTCGCCGACATGAACAGCATCGCCGATGCATTCGGGCAGGCCGCCACGCAGGCTCCACACCCGATGCAGATGGCCGCGTCCATGGCCATGTCGGCATCGATCTTCTTGATGGGGGCGGCGTTGGCGTCTTGGGCTGATCCGGTCCGGATTGAGATGTATCCCCCGGCCTCGATGATCCGATCCATGGCACTTCGGTCCACGACCAGGTCTCTGATGACGGGAAAGGCCGTGGCCCTCCAGGGCTCGATCCAGACTTCGGTGGCGCCTTTGAGGTGGCGCATGTGGATCTGGCAGGCCGTGGTCAGGTTGAGGGGCCCGTGGGGCACGCCGTTGATCATCATGCCACAGGTGCCGCAGATCCCTTCGCGGCAATCGTGGTCGAAGGCGATGGGCTCCTTCCCCTGATCGATGAGGTCTTCGTTCACCGCATCGAGCATCTCCAGGAAGGACATGTGCTCGCTGATGCCCTTGGCCGGAAGGGTCTCGAAGCGTCCCTTGTCCTTGGGGCTGTCCTGCCGCCAAACGTGAAGTGTGAGATCCATTATTTATAGCTCCTCGTGGAGAGGGCCACGTTCTCGAAGGTCAGCGGCTCCTTGTGAAGGACCGGCTCCTCCCCGACTCCCTTGAACTCCCAGACCGATGTGAAGGCGAAGTTCTCGTCGTCCCGCTTCGCCTCTCCCTCCTCGTCCACGTGCTCTTCCCGGTAGTGGGCGCCGCAGGACTCGTCCCGAGCCAGGGCGTCGTAGCACATGACCTCGGCGAACTCCATGAAGTCCGCCACCCGGCCGGCCTTCTCCAGGGACTGGTTGAACGATTCCCCGTTCCCCAGGACC
>JASFRP010000374.1:0-4581 GCA_050114895.1 Gemmatimonadota bacterium | reverse complement strand
TCGGCCCTGATCCGGCGCCTTCGATCCGACGATCCGGCGGCGCTACAGAGCATCCTGGACCGGTACTGGGATCGCCTGGTGGCGTTCGCCCACAGGTTCGTGGGGGAGGCCGGGGACCCCGAGAGCCAGGTCCAGGAGGCCCTGGCCCGGCTCTGGGCGAGACGGCATCTCCTGGACGAGGAAGGTTCTCTGAAAGCGCTCCTCTACACCACGGTCAGGAATCTCTGCCTGGATGAGCTGCGTCGCCGAGACCGCCGGAACCGGTTGGACGGGAAGGCCCCTTCCCCCACCCCCGTTCGGACGCCCTGGGAAGACGTACATGGGGCCGAGCTCCAGAGGGCGGCCGCTACCGCGGTGGCCAGACTCCCGGCCCGGCGGCAGGAGGTCTTCCGCCTGGTGAGGGAGGAGGGGCTCAGCTACCATGAGGTGGCACGAGTCCTGGAGCTGTCCCCCCAGACCGTGGCCAACCACATGAGCCTGGCCATGGCCGACCTCAGGACGGCCCTGAAGCCTTTCCTTCCAAGCTCTCAGCCTCGCTCCGTCGAGGGAAGTCGCGCGTCGCCCTCGAGAGACCTCAGAGGCGGCGAGATCCCCCTGGGCTGACCCTCCACGCCGGGCGCCACAGGACTCCCTTCCCGTTTCGCGTCGCCCGGCCGATTTTCACATACTCCTGGTTCCGGCTTGGTAGAAGCTGGGCGCTCCAGCGTGAAAGGGGTTGACGAGTCACCGGAGGCCCTCTCGGAGGTGGGGCATGGACGATCTCATCATTCGCATGCTCAGCGGATCCGCGTCGCCCTTCGAGGAAGAGCGGCTGAAACGCTGGCGCGAGGAAGCCCCGGAGAACGAGGCGAGATTCCGGGACATGGCCCGGGTCTGGGACCTGACGGGTCCGGAGCCCCCGGGCACGGTCCCCGGGCGCCCCTCCGTTGACGCCATCATCGCACGCGCTCCGGCTCCATCGCGTCGGCTTCTGGCTTCCAACCGCGGGTGGTGGCTGCTGGCGGCCTCCGTGGCGGCGCTGAGCCTGGGGGTTCAGCTCCTCCGCCCCCGGGGACCGGAGCCCGTGGCGGTCTACCAGGCGGCCGCTGATCAAACCCTCACCGTCAACCTCAGGGACGGGAGCTTCGCGCGGCTGGCAGAAGGGGCCCGCCTGGAGGAGTGGGAAGAGGAAGCCCGGCGGCTCGTCTCCCTGGAGGGGCAGGCCTTCTTCGCCGTGGCCCGGGACACCGCGAAGCCCTTCGTGGTGAGGACCGCCGCGGGGCAGGTTCGGGTGCTGGGCACCCGCTTCGAGCTCCGGTCGGACGCCGGGTCCCTCCGGACGGTGGTAGTGGAGGGTCTGGTGGAGGTGTCCAACCCGGAGGGCACGGTGGAGGTGGGAGCCGGTGAGATGGCGCTGGCACGGTCCGGGGCACCTCCCACCGCCACGACCCCGGAGGACGTCCATGCGCTGCTGGATTGGCCGGACGGGACCCTGGTTTTCCAGGGTACGCCCCTGAAGGCCGTGGCCGAGGAGGTCACCCGGTTCTTCGGGCGGCCCCTGGTGGTGACCGGGGCGACCATGGAGGGCCGGCGCGTCACCGCCTGGTTCCAGGGCGAGTCCTTCGACGAGGTGGCGGTGGCCCTTTGCCAGGCGGCAGGGGCCGTGTGCCGAGGGGCGGATGGGGGCGTGACCATGGGCGCTCCCCACGAGGCGGGAGGTGGGTCGTGACCCGCCGTGGGAGACTCCTCCGAAGGACCGTCCCGCGGTCTCCGCGGCCCTGGCTCCTCCCGGCCCTGGTCCTCTTCCTCGTGTCGAGTAGCGGGATCGCTCTTCGTGCCTCGGCGCAGGAACGTCACCCCCTCCTGGACCGCCTGGCCCAGATGGAGGTCACCGACGTCACCATCGAGACGGCGCTGACGGAGCTACGGAGTCGGACGGGAATCGGCCTGGTGTACAGTCCCGATCTCCTGCCGCCGGACCGGCGCGTGAGCTGCGAATGCCGGGACCGAACGGTTCGAGAAGCCCTGGAGATCCTCCTGCGGGACACGGGGCTCACCTTCACGGCCACCGCCACCCAGGTGAGGATCATCCCCGTCCGGACCGCCGTGGGGAATCCCGGGAAGGGAAGCGTGGCAGGGCTGGTGGTGAGTGATTCCGACGGCACCGCCATCCCGAACGCCCTGGTGGAGCTGGGGGACGGTCGGGGGGCCCTCACGGACGAACACGGACGATTTCTCCTCCTGAACGTTCCCCCCGGCCTCTACCATCTGAGGGTGTCGGGGCTGGGATGGGATTCCCAGGAACGCCCCGACCTCCGTGTGGCGGCCGGGGAGACCGCCCTGGTGGAGTTTCGCCTCATCCGACGGGTCATCCCCCTCTCCGCCCTGGTGGTCTCCCCCGGTTCGTACGGGATCCTGGACGAGGTCAGGGACTACGCCCTCCAGACGCTCACCCGGAAAGAGATCGAGACGGTACCCCAGCTGGGGGAGGACGTCTTCCGCTCCCTTCGGCGACTCCCCGGAGTGGCGTCGGGCGACATTTCCACCCGCCTGTACCTCCGGGGCGGGACGGACCGGGAGGTGCTCATGCTCCTGGACGGGCTGGAGCTCTACGAGCCCTACCACCTGAAGGACTTCGACGGCGCCCTGGGCATCGTGGACATCAACGCCATCGGGGGAATCGACCTCCACGCCGGCGGATTCCCTGCGGACTACGGAAACCATATGACGGGGGTCTTCGACATGCAGACCCGGGCTCCGCCCCCGGAGGGGGTCCGCACCACCCTCGGGCTGTCCATCACCAACGCCAGCCTCCTGAGCCAGGGGCACTTCGGAAGCGGAAAGGGGCAGTGGCTCCTCTCGGCCCGCCGCGGCTACATGGACATCGCCTTCAAGCTCACGGACGTGAACGACGACATAAACCCCCGGTACTACGACGCCTTCTTCAAGGCACAGTACCAGCTCGGCTCCCGGCACCTCCTCTCCCTGGACCTCCTCCAGGCCGGGGACCACCTGTGGCTGAACACGGAGGAGATCGGCACCGACGCGGGCGTGGGGGAGCTGGAGACCAACTGGGACAACAGCTACGGCTGGCTTACCTGGAAGGCCTATTTCACTCCCAGCGTCCGGGCCCGCACCCTGGCCTCCTTGGGCCGGGTCACCCGGCGCCGGGTCGGATACTGGGAAGAGATGGGGCGAGCCACGGGGCCCGAAGCGGTGGATTCCAGGAACCTGGCCCGGTTCAGCTTCGTGGGCCTCAAGCAGGATTGGACGGTGGACCTGACGGATCGCGTGGCCTTCCGGACCGGGGCGTTGGTGAAGAGGCTCTTCGGGGACTACAACTACGACAGCTGGACCCGGACGCTCACGGCGGACCCGGCGGGGGATGTGGTGGGGGTCTACGACACCACGGTGGTGCGGATGGAACCTACCGGCACGGAGGTGGGGGCGTACGGCTCGGTCCGGGTGCGGCCCTTCTCCTGGCTCACCACCGAGGGTGGGCTGCGTTGGGACCGGTTTTCCCACACGGGAGACTCGGACCTCTCTCCTCGCCTCCACGCTCTCGTGGACCTGGGGGAGGGGACCACCCTCCGGGCCGGGTGGGGCTTGTATCACCAGACCCAGGGCATCCACGAGTTGGAGGCCCCCGACGGGGAAACGGAGTTCACCCCCTCGGAGAGAGCCACCCAGGTGGCCCTTGGGCTGGAGCATCGCTTCTCCGGCGGGATCTCCACCCGGGTGGAGGCCTACAATCGGGCCATCCACCGGCCCCGACGTTTCTATCTGAACCTCTGGCGGGAGGTCCTGGCTTTCCCGGAGCTGGACGCGGACCGCCGGAGGATCGATCCAACGGAGGGGTTGGCCAAGGGGCTGGAACTCATGGCCCTGAGGGAGGGGGAAACCTGGGACTGGACGGCCAGCTACGCCCTCTCCTCCACCGAGCAGCGGATCGAGGGCGTCTGGGTGCCCCAGTTCTGGGATCAGACCCACGCTTTCAGTGTCACCGTGGGGTATCGCCCCAACCAGGCGTGGAACATCACCGCCTCCTGGGAGATCCACTCCGGTTGGCCCATCACGCCGGAGCTCTACGTGGTGGACACCATCTCCGTGTTTCAGGGAGACGGAACTCAGTGGCCCATGTGGTGGAGGGGTGAGTTCGGGACCCTGAACAGCATTCGGCTACCGGCCTATCACCGGTTGGATCTCAGGGTGAACCGGCGGTTCCAGCTCCGGCGGGGGGTCCTGGACGCCTACCTGGACCTCTTCAACGCCTACAACCAGGAGAACCTCCGTTCCTACGGGTACCGCCTCCAGACCCTGAACAACCACCTCGTCTACGTCCGGTACGGAGACGAGACCCTTCTTCCCTTCCTCCCTTCCCTGGGATTCCGGTGGGAGTTCTAGGCCTGAGGGGGAGGGCCGATGGCCTGCTCCTGGCAGCCCTCCTGCTGGCCACGGGCTGCGAGCATGATCCCGTGGTGCTGGAACGCCACCCCATTGACGGCCAGCACGCCACGGGCCTGGCCTTCGAGTCGCGGTACCTGGAGATGGACGACGGCGTGCGGGTCGCGGTGGACGTGTACCGGCCCCTGGGCTACCCCG
>JASFRP010000373.1:0-4584 GCA_050114895.1 Gemmatimonadota bacterium | reverse complement strand
GATGAAGGAGGTGTGGTGTGAGAGGCGCCCGGGCTCCACTTCCGTGGCTCGTTTCCAGGCCTCCCTTGCACCGACGTAGTCTCCACTCCGGCCGAAGTCCTCCGCCGCCCGGGCCAGGGCTCCTCCGAATCGCTCCTCTTCCTGGGTCCGGAGGGCGTCGGCCCACCGCTCCCATTTCCTGGCCCCGGGGAATCGGAGGCCCTCCAGCGGCTCCCCATTCCACAGGGCCACCGCCGAGGGGAGGTCCCCCTGCGAAAGCGCGGCCCTGAACCCTTCGAGGTCGGTCTCCAGGGCCCCCGGAGTGAGGGCCACCGTGTCCTCGGAGTCGAAGATCTCTTCGGCCAGCTCCCGGCGCAGGTACCAGAGCGCCTGGCGCACCGAGGCCCGGGAGTGACGCCGATCCGCATCGGGCCAGAGAAGCTCGGCGAGATCGTCCCGGGAAACCGGGCCACCCTCGACGGCGAGGTACGCCAGGAGCGCGAGGGGCTTGCCGGGGCGCAGCCGCGACTCCCCCGGCGCCGTTGTGGGTTGCAGGGTCGGATTACCGAGGATGCGGAGGTAGAATCGGGTCACGTCCGGTCCAGTCTGTCTGGGTCTCCGGGAGCAAGGGAAAGGATACGAAAGACCTCTCCCGGGCCGCAAATCGCCTGACGGGGTCCTCAGGGTGGAGGAACACGAGGCGCTGGAAAGAGTATGCCAGGAGTCCACACCGTGTGGTTCAGGGTGGTACCGAGGGGGCGGAGCCAATTCCACCTTGCCAGGTCCCCCATGAACGTCTCCCTGGGGGAAATCGTCATGAAGCTGTCCTGGGTACGGAGTCTGCTGTTTCTCGCCGTCGGCCTGGTTCTAGGGGCCCTCTTTTCCAGATCCGGGCGGGCGCCGGGGACGGCGAATGGGGCTTCGAACCCGTCCGCGATCCTGGCCCTGGTGGGAGACTCCGTCATCACCGAGGCCGACGTGGAGGCGGCTCGGCCCGCCGACTTCCTCCGGGCCCGACAGCAGCTCCACGACGTCACCGACCAGGTACTGAAAGCGTTGATTCAGGAGAAGCTGGTCCGGATGGAGGCGGAGGCACGGGGGGTCGGACCGGATGAGCTCCTGGAGACGGAAGTAGATTCCCGAGTGGAGGAGCCCTCCAATGAGCGAATCTCGGCGTTCATCCAGGAGCGCGGCCTACAAGGGTCGCTGGATCGCCTCGGCCCTCAGGTCGCCGCGTACCTCCGGAACCAGTCCAGGCAGGCGTTGCTGGAGGCTTTCGTGACGGAGCTGGAGTCCCGCCACCCCGTGGAACGTCGCCTGGACCCGTTGAGGATTACGGTGGCCTCGGAGGGCTTTCCCTCCAGAGGCCCCCGGAACGCGCCCGTCACCATCGTAGAGTTCTCAGACTTCCAGTGCCCCTACTGCCTCGTGTTCCACAACACGCTTCAACAGGTGATGGAGACCTACGACGATCAGGTGCGGCTGGTCTACCGTCAGTTCCCCCTGGCGAGCATCCATCCCCGGGCCTACGACGCGGCGTTGGCATCCATGTGCGCGGATGAGCAGGGCCAGTTCTGGAAGATGCACGACGCGATGTTCGCCAATCAGCATGCGCTGGAGCGGGACCAGCTCAAGAGCACGGCCAGGGACCTCGGGCTCGACGAGGAAGAGTTCGACCAGTGCCTGGACCTGGACGAGTACGCCGATGAAGTCCGGGCCGATCTCGAGGCCGGCCAGGCCCTCGGGGTCCAGGGCACCCCTGCTTCCTTCATCAACGGGCGTTTCGTCAATGGCGCCAAGCCTCTCGAGGAGATCACCGCCATCATCGACGAGGAGTTGGCTCGGGCGGGAGGGCGGTAGGCCTGAAGCGAGCCTGAAGTCCTTGCCATCACCGGACGGCGGGGCGATTCTGCGGCTGTCATGTCGAACCCTCCTGCGCATCCTGGTCCTGAGTTCCTCGCCCTCCAGACGGCGTTGGCAGGGCGATACTCCCTGGAACGGGAGCTGGGTCGGGGAGGGATGGGGATCGTCTTCCTGGCCCGCGAGGTGGCGTTGGACCGGATGGTGGCCCTCAAGCTCCTGCCGCCGGAAATGGCGGCCCGACAGGCCCTGAAAGATCGCTTCCTCCAGGAAGCCCGCACCGCAGCCCGCCTCTCTCACCCCAACATCGTGCCCATCCACACGGTGGATGAGACCGACGGCCTGGTCTTTTTCGCCATGGCCTACGTGGAGGGAGGCACGCTGGCGGACCGGGTCCGGGAGCGAGGACCTCTCTCCAACGCCGAGGCCGTGCGTCTCTTGCGGGAAGTGGCCTGGGCGCTGGGATACGCGCACCTCCAGGGCGTGGTCCACAGGGACGTGAAGCCCGAAAACATCCTCCTGGAACAGGGGTCGGGGCGGGCCATGGTCACCGACTTCGGGATCGCCGTGGTCGGTGAAGAGGCGGGCGCGGAGGGGAGCACCGAGGTCATGGGTACGGCGGAGTTCATGAGCCCCGAACAGGCCAGGGGGGCCGAGGTGGATGCCCGGAGCGACCTCTACAGCCTGGGGTGCGTCGGGTTCTACACTCTCTCCGGGAGGGTCCCCTTCCAGGGGGCGACGCCCGCCGCCATCCTGGGCCAGCACCTGAGCCAACCGGCTCCTCGCCTGGCCACCGTCGCGCCGCAAGCGCCTCCCGGAGTGACCACGGTCCTGGACCGCTGCCTGAGGAAGGCGCCGGATCAGCGGTTCTCCGATGGGGAGGCCCTGGCCGAGGCCCTCAGCCCGGCCACCCAGATCGACCGGGACCTCCCCCTCCCCCTTCGGGTCTTCATCAAGCAGGTGCGGGAGTTCGAGACGACCCTAACCTGGTGCGGGTTCGGGCTCCTCTTCTTCGGGCCCGCCTTCATCTCCGCCGTGCTGGGCCCCGGGCTGGCCGGTGCGATCCCCCTGGGAATGACAGTGGCGGTGCTGATGGGGATCCCCCTGGTCAGGCTCTTCCGGCACATCCGGAGACTCCTCCGGTCCGGCTTCACCCTGGAGGACGCGGTGCAGGCCTTTCTCCAGGACGTGGTGAGGAAGAACGAGGAATTCCGTTTTCAGGTGGGCCAACGAGTGACCTGGGTGGACCGGATCGTCCGGGGTCTCAAATGGGGTGGGTTTCTGGGTGCCGGCCTATCTCTTGGGGCGACGGCTCTGGTGTCCACGTTCTTCTTCGACTTCTTCCCCTGGCCCTTCGTCGCCGGGGTGTCGGCCACCCTGTTCCAGGAGGTTCGTGCCAGGGCGCGAGGCGACGTCATGGGAGAGCGATGGCTCCGGTTCCTGAAGGGGCATCTCGGGAATGCCTTCTTCAAGCTGGGCGGCCTGAGGCTGAAGCGAGTGGCGCCAGCGGTGTCCGGCGTCCACCGCCCCACGGAGGTGGCCATCGGCCTGGCGGCGGATCGCCTCTTCGAGGAGCTGCCGAAGGAGAGCCGGAAGAGCCTGAAGGGTCTCCCGGAGACGGTGAGGGCCCTGGAAGACGACGCGCAGAACATGAGGCGCCAGGTCGCCGAGCTGGACGCGGTCCTGGCCGAGATCGGTGACGACGATCCCTCCCGGCCCGGGGCGGAGGAGAGGGCTCGGGTGAGGGAGGGGGTGGAGATGACCCGGGATGAGGCCCGGGGCAAGCTGAAGGATGCGGTGGCGGCGCTGGAGAAGATTCGTCTGGGACTCCTGTACCTGCATGCGGGAAGCGGCACGGTGGAGCACATGACCACGGAGCTCTCCGCCGCACGGGATCTCTCCGACGACATGGAGAACCTCCTGGCGGGCCACCGGGAGGTGGAGCGGATCCTCCAGGAGCGACGAAAGACCGGGGTGTTTTCCATCGGGGGGCGCGAGGAAGGGGAGTGAGGGTCTCTCTTGTGGCGTGGGGAAGCATGGCCTCGCCCCACAGCCCGGGCCAATTTCCGACATCGTCCGTTCCCCTGGAGAGATGTGTCTTCAATGTATATACATCCCGGGAGGACCATGCGTCTACGAGTGCAGAAGTGGGGGAACTCTCTGGCGTTGAGGATCCCCGCAGCCTTCGCCCGTGAGACGGGAATCGGATCCGGGGCGGAAATCGATCTGACCCTCGACGACGGCCGGCTGGTCATCACGCCTTCGCCCGTCGGCCCGTACTCGCTCACCGAGCTCCTCGACGAGGTCACGGAGGACAACCGCCACGACGCGGTGGAGAGCGGCGCTCCGCAGGGCCGGGAAGCGTGGTGACCGGCGACTACGTCCCGCGCCGCGGAGATGTGGTCTGGCTCCAGTTCGACCCCCGCGCGGGCCATGAGCAGGCCGATCGCCGACCGGCCCTGGTGCTTTCCCCGGAGAGCTACAACGGACGGATCGGCCTGGCCCTTCTCTGCCCCATCACCAGCCAGGTGAAGGAATATCCCTTCGAGGTGGCGCTGCCCGCCGGGTCCACCATCTCCGGTGTCGTGCTCTCGGACCAGGTGAAGAGCCTGGACTGGCGTGCGCGTCGCGCCGACCTCATACAAACCGTGCCGCCCCGCGTGACCGAGGAGGTCCTTCAGAAGCTGGACACGCGTCTGGGGTGAGGGGGCGGATCCCCAGGGACTGAAGACATTCCTGGTATGA
>JASFRP010000372.1:0-4596 GCA_050114895.1 Gemmatimonadota bacterium | reverse complement strand
GGTTCTTCGTTGTCGCGGACTCCGCTCAGTTCAGTGCCCTGGTGACGGAGGTGGCTCCTTCCGAGGCGGTGGGAACGGCGCTCACCCTCCAGACGTCTATGGGGTTTCTACTCACGATGGTCACCATCCAGAGCCTCCCGCTCCTCGCGGAGCACGTGGGATGGGCCGGGGCCTTTCCCCTCCTGGCCCTGGGGCCGGCGGTGGGGATTCTGGCCATCCGAAGGCTCCTCGTGGCACGGAGCGGACTCTAGATACCCGTGGCCTCTGCGGGGCTCACCCCCGCCTTCGTCGCCTGCCGGATCTTCCCGACTCCGATGGTAAGAACGGGGAGCACGAACACCAGCAGGAAGACCCAGGTGAGGGTTCCGTACCCCCGAGCGATGAGGTCCACCAGGCCCACGCCGGCGAGTAGCGTCCCCGCCAACAGAGAGCCCACGGCCAGGACGGGCCGGAGCATCGTCGGCATCACCTTCTTCCTCTCCTGGAAGACGTGTGCGATTCGCTCGTTCAGTCCGTGGATGAGGCCGGTACCCGTCTCGATGAGCGTTCCAAAGAGGACTACCTGGAAGATGATCTGGAAGGATCGGCTTCCCAACAGCTCCAGCAGATAGTTGGCGGGGACGGGCCGGTCCAGAATCGCAGGATAGTGGCCCACCATGGCGATGAAGAAAAGGCACCCGGGAATCATGGCGATGGGGCCGGCAAGGGCACCGGCCACGACGGTCTCCCTTCTGGACTCGAGGCTCTCGACGGAGAAGAGGAGGGCGGGGATCAGGGCTACGTTGTAGGCCGCGTATCGTACGCCGGCCGAGATCCAGCCCATCCCTTCCAGGGGGCTTCCCAGGGCCTCCACGGTCGGTCTACCGAACCGCAGGAGACACCATGCGAAGAGGGCGATGTAGGCTCCGTACAGGATCACGGACCACACCGCCATGACGCCCTGGATGAGCCCGGTGCCGGCGAGGGCCAGGCCTCCCACCGCCGCCATGATCCCCGTGACTCCCACCCAGTAGGGAAGGTCGAAGGTCTCCTGGAGGAGAGAGCCCGCCGCGGCTGCGATAACCGCCAGGATCACCAGCATGAAAACCAGGTAGGCCAGCTCGAAGATCATCCATCCCGAGCCCAGGAGTCCCTTGAAGAAGGTCCGGTAATCGAATGCCCCTGTGACCCGGGCGAGCTCGTAGGTCACGGCGCAGACCAGGCTCCAGAGAATCGTGGAGAGTGCCATGGCCAAGAGGCCCCCACGAGGTCCCTGGGTGAGGAAGAACTCCGCCAGCTCCCGTCCGGTGCCGTACCCCCCGGCGATGACCACCGATTGGAAGACGAAGCCCGGGAGCAGGAATCTCCGGAATCGTGTGGGGCGTGTCATTCAACCTCCCTGAATCGCTGGGCCTGGAAGAGAAGTCTCAGGAGCGGTGCCCGATCGGCAAACATCCGTTCACCCATTGCCGCCATGACGTTGCAGGGACCGGAATCCCGGTGTACCTTGGCGTCCCATAATAGGGCGGTTTCCTGGATTGCGCTTTCCGGATTTTATCGGGTCCGCGTGGGGGCCGCTGGAGTCACTCCCAAGGACCCCGCAGGCGATAGGCAAAGCCGGGGCTCGCCGGCTCGAGACCCTCCACCTCAAGAAAGTGTTCTTCAACCGCGAGGTCTTCCCATGCGCTATGAACACGGCGTGCGCCTTCTGGTGACCTTCCTCTTCCTCTGCCTCGCCCCTCCCCTGGCGGCGCAGAACGGGACGATTACCGGGCGCATCACGGACACGGAGTCGGGGCAACCGCTGGATGGTGCGCAGGTACAGGTGGTTGGAGGCGGTGAGTCCACTGGTGCCCTCGCCAACGCCGACGGGGTGTACAGGATTCAGCTACCCGCCGGGACCTATTCTGTCGTCGTGGAGTTCCTGGGTTTCGTCACCGGACGCCAGGACGGAGTGAGCGTCCGGCCCGGGGGGACCACCACGGTGAACATGGCCCTGACATCCACCGCCCTGGCGTTGGACCCCATTGTCTACACGGCTTCCCGGGGCACGCCGGAAAAGCTGGTTGACGCTCCGGCCACCACCTACCTGGTGGGAACGGTGGAGATCCAGGAGCGACTCGCCCCCTCCCCGGTGGAGCACCTTCGGTCTGCTCCGGGGGTGGACATCATCTCGGAGGGGGTTCAGTCTTCCAATGTCGTGATTCGGGGCTTCAACAACATATTCTCCGGCTCGCTGCACTTCCTCACGGACCACCGCCTGGCCGGAGTCCCCTCGTTGAGAGTGAACCTCCTCCACTTCATTCCGGCCAACAATGAAGACATCGAGCGGATGGAGGTGGTCCTGGGTCCGGGATCGGCGCTCTACGGGCCGAACACGGCCAATGGAGTCCTCCACATCACCACTCGCTCCCCCCTGGACTCCACCTCCCAGGGCCTTACGGCGACCCTCGGAGGCGGTGAGCAGTCGGTCTTCCAGGGGTCTTTCCGCGGCTCCTTCCTGGTGAACCGGAACCTGGGGGTCAAGCTCTCCGGCCAGTACCTCCGGGGGAAGGAGTGGCCCTACACCGACGCAGGGGAGGAGGCCGCCCGGCTGGCTGCTCAGGCGAACCTCGCCCAATGCGTGCAGGGCATTGAGCTCCGGGAGTACAGTGCCGAGGAGGCCCTCACCGCTTGCCAGCGGGTCGGTACCCGTGATTTCGACATCGAGCGGATCGGTGTGGAAGCCAGGGCCGACTACCGGTTTGCCGACGACGGCACAGCGATCCTGACGGCTGGGGTGACCAGCGCCACGGGGATCGAGCTGACGGGGCTCGGGGCGGGCCAGGTGGATGGTTGGCTATACGAGTTCTACCAGGCCAGACTCCACAAGGGCCGGTTCTTCACCCAGGCGTACCTCAACACCAGCAATGCGGGGAACAGCTGGCTCCTGAGGGACGGGGTGGATCTGGTGGACAACTCGAAGCTCTTCGTGGCCCAGGTCCAGCACGGCTTTTCCTTCTGGGATGACCGCCAGGACTTCACCTACGGGATAGACTACTTCGGCACCCGACCGGATACGGACGGGTCCATCAACGGGTCCTACGAAGACAGCGACAACATGGACGAGTGGGGGGTCTACCTCCACTCCAAGACCGTCCTTTCACCCAAGTTCGACCTGGTGCTGGCGGGACGAATGGACTCCCACTCCATGTTACCCAAGGAGGTCTTTTCTCCTCGTGCCGCGTTGGTCTTCAAACCCACGGAAGACCAGAGCTTGAGGCTCACCTACAACCGGGCCTTCTCCACGCCGTCGAGTCTCAACTTCTTCCTGGACATCTCGGCGGGAGCCGCTCCGAACGAGAGTCTGGCGGCGTTGGGCTACACCCTCCGAGCCTTCGGCACGGGACCGGACGGATACGGTTTCCAGAATCCGGACGGGAGCCTGAAGGGGATGCGGTCGCCTTTCACCCCGGGAGCGCTGGGTGGGCCGAGCGCGTTGATCCCCGCAAATCCGGCCATCATGTGGCAGATGGCCATGGGGATCCTGAGCGCACAGGGGGCTTTCGAGGGCCTGCCCCCAGCGGTGGTTCAGGCCCTGGCCGGGCTGAACCCCAGCAGTAGCGATGTCGGGATCATGGTGTACAACGCGTCCACTGGAGATGTCACGCCCCTGTCCAGCACCATCATCCCCGACGTACCGAGCATCACCGAGAGCTATACGGAGACCTACGAAGCCGGTTGGCAGGGGGTGATCGCCAACAAGTTCCGGTTCATGGCTGACGCGTACTACACGAAGAAGAACGACTTCGTCTCCCCTCTCCTCCTACAGACACCACTTCTCCTTCTGAGCGGGCAAGACATCGGGGCGTACATTCAGACCCCCGTCTATGCGGCCTTCTACGAGACGTTCCTGGAGATGGGCCTCCCTGAGGCCGTTGCGCAGGCCCAGGCGGCGGCGGCGACCGCCCAGACCGTACCGTCGGTGGCCGCGGGTGTCGGCCAGATCCCCCTGGGCGTGGTCTCCTCCCCCGAAGTGGGGGCCCGGGGTCCGGATCTCATCGTCACCTATCTGAACGTGGGTGACATCGACCTCTGGGGCGCCGATCTGGGGTTCAGCTGGTTCCTGGACGACCAGTGGACCCTGAACGGGACCTACTCCTATATCAGTGACGACTTCTTCACGATTAGCGACGGGGAGCCCATCGCCCTCAACGCCCCCATGCACAAAGGCTCCCTGGGTCTCGCCTACCGGAATGTCCTCGCGGGCTTCAACGCCGAGGCCAGGGTCCGCTTCAACAACGAGTTTCCGGCGGAATCCGCCGGATACGTCGGGACGAGGTGCGAGCCGAGGGCCGCGAGTGGCGGGTTGTTCGAGGAGGATTGCGTCGAAGGTGCAACCATCGTCGACCTGAACCTGGGCTACCGGCTCCCCAACGCGCCGGCCCAGCTACAGCTTTCGGTGACCAACCTCTTCGACACCCCTTACCGGAGCTTCGTCGGGGTCCCGGATATCGGACGGTTCGCCATGGTGAGCGTGAAGTACGACATCTTCTGACCCTTCTCGCTGTGGTGGGCACGGCGTCGGGCCCCCCCCAGGAGATCTAGGGCCGGCCCATCTTGTCATTAAAAGACGCA
>JASFRP010000371.1:0-4603 GCA_050114895.1 Gemmatimonadota bacterium | reverse complement strand
CGCGCGGCGCTGGGGGATCTCATCGCGGCTACCTTCCCCGAGGAAGGCGATCAATTCCAGGCCTCCCTGGCCATTCTCCCTCTCGAGAACCGGGCGGGGCTCCCGTCCCTGGACACCCTGGCCAGCGGGATGACAGAAGAGCTCATCACTCGCCTTACCCGAATCCGAGGGCTGAAGGTGATCTCCCGGCAATCCGTCGAGGAGCTTCAGGGATTGAACCTCACCCCGGATGAGGTAGCGGACACCCTGGATGTGGATCACCTCCTCATGGGAACGGCCCTCCGCACCGGGGAGGGTGCGAACATCGAAGTCCGACTGGTGCAGATTCCCGAGGACGACACCCTCTGGGCCAGCGATTACGAGCTGGGTCAGGCCACCCAGGAAGCCGTTCTGGAGGAGATCACGAATCAGGTGGGAGCCGCCCTCCTCGTAGACGTTCCGACGTTGACCCTGGAGGGCGACCTCCGGACCACTGAGAGCCCCGGATATGTGGCCTACCTGGCCGGAAGCCAGCTTCTGAACACCCGGACACGGGACGGGGTGATCCGGGCCATCGAGACGTTCCGTACCGCCATCGGCCTCGACGATCGGCTGGCTCTGGCCTACGCCGGGCTGTCCTCGGCGTACGCCCTCTCCATCACCTACCGGTATCGGATCGGAGTCGATGCGTACGCCGCTGCGGGAATGGCCTTACGAGCGGCGGACGCCGCCGTGGAGCTGGACCCGGAGTTGGCGGAGGCCTACGCTGCCCGGGGGTATATCTCGAGCGTCGCGCTGGCTCCGGCACAGACCGTGGGGGCTGATTTCGGCAGGGCCATGGAGATCCAGCCGAACGCCCCCAACGTGGCTGCATGGTACGCCAACCTCCTGATCCGGGAGGGGTATTACGACCAGGCCCTGGCGGAGGCCCAGCGAGCCGTGGAGCTGGACCCCCTCTCCTCACCTCGGCGCACCGGGCTGGCGTACGAAGCACTGAGAGCGCGGGATTACGGTCTGGCCATCCGAGAGGCGCGGATTGCGCAGACGCTGGAGGCCGAGGTCATGCTCCCGCGTTCCATCCACGCCCAGGCGCTTCTCTTGAGCGGACGGGCCGAGGAGTGTCTTCAGATGGACCTGGGTCCCTACGAAGGAATTCGTGCCATGTGCCTCCACGACGTGGGGCGTCGGGAGGAGGCCGAGGCCATCGTGGACTCCCTTCGAACAGCGGTCCGGTCGAGTCAGGGCCTCAACTCGGATTTCACGGCGGTCATTCAATCCGGCGACCTGGCGAGCTACTTCGCCTGGACGGGCGACCCGGCCCGGGCCCTTCCCTGGATTCATCGGGCTTTCGCCCTTTCCCCGAGCGGGATCGATCCTCGTGTCCTGGAATCGGGCCTCTTCGACGATCTGCAGGAGAACCGGGTGTACCGGAGGGAGGTGGAGGACATCCGGAGCCGCATCTGGGCTCGCGTTCAGCGGGAGGAGGCCGAGGCCATCATCGGTATCGGTGCCTGGGACGGGCAGAACTGACGGATCGTTGGCCCGCCTTGGAGTGCTCGTCTCGCTCCCCCTCCTCGCTGCGTGCAATGCCGGATCGGAACGGGCGCCCATCCAAACACTGGTGCCTGGCGTCGTGAAGATCGTCCACCTCCTGTCTGTGATTCGTGCCACCACGGGGCAGGAAAGGGTGGGCACAGCGACGTCATCCGGTTTGGATTGGACATCAACTTACGCACGGTCTCCGTGAAGGTGCGCAACGAAGGAGGTGGAAGCAGTGCCCAGGGCACGGCGGGAGGCGCCTCCCGTTGGTCTACGGCAGACCTTCCGGGGGTGGTGAGTGGCTCGGTCATGGCTGGCGTCTGGAGCCCATCACCTTTACGACAGCAGACGCGCGAACCGTTCGTTGACGTGCAGGCTACCGTGGCGGCCGGTGGGTTTCCTGGGGGGAGAGTCAAGAGTACTCGGGGCGACAATGCTGCGGGACGGCATTTCAAATCCCTGGGCTCCAGACCGCCTTCCCGGAGATCGCCTCTTCGATGAGAGTCCGATTCTCGGCAACCCCTGGGTTCAACTTCCCTTCCCACCAAACGCCCACGGTCCCATCCCTGTTGACCAGAATGGTCTTGGGAATACGTCGCCCCCACCCAAACACCTAGTCCATGTGGTCCGCTTCGTCGGTCAGGCTGAGCCAATCGTGCCCTCCTGCATCCAGGTACTCCTGGACCCAGGCCGGATCCTGATCGTCGAGACTCACCGAAACGAGTACCAGGCCCCCATCAGCGTATTCGTCCTTCAACTGCTGCAGCCTCGGGAGCTGGTCAACACATTCGGCACACCAGGTAGCCCAGAAACTGAGCAAGACCACACTTCCCTTGAACTCACCGACTGAGACTGCGGATCCATCTGCGGAGATTGCGGTGTAGTCGGGGAGCGGATCTCCGGGGATCAGGTTGGACGCGGGAGGCTTGTTCGCCTCGAGAAGAGCCGACACCAACATCACGGTGATGATCAAGAGCACCACCGCTCCTCCCATGAAACCGGATGATCGACCCGTCAGCTTCGGCGGCTGCCAAACTGCTAGTATCATGGCTCCCCCTCAGGGCAGGGACTGGTCCAGGTTCTCGGTGGGGTTCTCCGGGATTGCCCGGCATTTCTGAAGGTACGGAGGGCTCGATCCTCACCTTCATCCGACGAGCCCCGGAGTAAGAGGACCGCGCGCGAGCCCGCAAATAGCCCTGTCAAGAAGAGCGTGACGAGGATCTCCACGGCGACCAGGGTCACGATCGCGAGGGGCCGTCCAGCCAGAAAAATCTCTGGTCCCGGCACGCCTGAGGAGAAGAGGGAGAGATTGGCTACGTTGCCCACGATCATGAGCGCGAGCAGGCCAAAACCACCTCGATAGACCCGCCAACAGGCGATACCATAGAGCAATTCCACGGCAAACGCTGCGAGAGGTGCCGAGCTGTACAGCCCTAGGCCTAGCCGAGGGGAAGCGGAGCCGGGCCACACTACGATGTCGGGTGAATGCGTAACCAGGTCCAGCAGAAGATGGGAGGCGATCCCGAGCCCTGCCGCACGACCGATCTGACGCTTGCGGAGACCGAATTCGAACACCACCCAGGTGAGCACGGCTACCCCCAGGGCTGCTGTGACGGAGTGAGAATAAGGCATGTATGCGAGGTGGATGTCTGCGACGCTTCTTACCACTGGCCCGGTTGTGGTGCTTTCCACGCCGAGGTAGTTCAGACCTACCCAGGCGAGCTCCATGGCCTGTACCGAGATAAGAAGAGCGGCGATTGGCACCGCCGGATAGCGGCGCTTGAGCAGCAGGGCCGTTCCTGCATGATCTACGGCGAACATGGTCTCTTCCTGAGTCGAGAAAGGGGGTTAGCGATCGCTAACTTCCGAAAGAAAAAAGAGAAGTCACTCGGCGAGCTGTCGGAAAAGAGTGACGAGCTTCCCCCGCCACCGAATCGCTGGGCCACGAACAACACCGACCTGGACCATTCGTCCCAACTCGGCCAGGGTGCCCTGAATGCTCGCGGCGGCGATGTCCGGGTCGACGCTGCGACCTGGCCGACCAATTTCAGGCGCCTCGTCAACCAGCGAGCGTGCAAGGCCGATCATGGTCTTCTGCCGAATCGCTGCATGCGCCCGTGGCCAGAGGACTCGCGCGCTGTCCGAGAGGAATGCGAGCACCTGGGGCTCCTTGTCGAGGAGCTCGAGCCAGGCGCCGACGTATGAGTCCAATTTCTCCGCGAACCCATCGCCCCTCTCAAGCGCAGCAGACATGGCTGTCCACACCCACGCATGGCATTTCTCGAACAGGTAGAGAGCTAGCTCATCCTTTCCCGCGAAGTGCTTGTAAAGTGCCGGATTGGAGTAGCCGCTCTCCTCGGCGATGGCCCGGATGCTCGTTTCAGCCAGGCCCCGCTCGCCAAAGCGCTTGAGTGCTGCTTGCAGAATCGCACGCTTGGCTGGCGAGTCGTCCTCGCTCACGAAGAAAGGATGCCGTGAGGTCATAATACAGAGAGGTTAGCGATCGCTAACCTTCTTGTCAAGAATTCCCGATGGGAGTCTCCTTTGGCGTGTCTAGTCTGTGGCCTCACCCTGTCACCGCTTGGAAGCGGCCGGCGAGGATCCTCAGGATCCGGGAAACCTCAACCCCCCCCACCCGGCACGATTATCACGGTGGTACTGTCCCTCGCGCCATCGCCAAAGACGTGAATCATGCTCTGGCCAGGGCTGAGGCCGAGGACTTTGGCCATCGTGGGGCCGATGGGCTCAACGGGCGCCACCTCGGGATTCGATGAAGACCAGCTCACTGCAGGGACATAGCCTGGGGGCAACATCGGCAGCAGGTGCAGCATCAGCGAGTCCCCGAGGGCGATGGTCTCCTCATGAGGGGCGAGCTGGACCACGGGCACTTCTCGCAGTTCATCAGCGTCAGTCCCAGTGGTGCTGCTGCAGGCGGAAAAAGAAAGGAAGAGACCGAGGATCGGCAGCATCAACCTCAGGAAAGGGGAGACGCGCCGCTTCCTGTTATCGCGGGCCCGAAAGGCCTCCCGGGCCAGATGCGAGGGAAACAAAGTCGCTCCTCCTCCGACACGTCGAGATCGGTGTA
>JASFRP010000370.1:0-4606 GCA_050114895.1 Gemmatimonadota bacterium | reverse complement strand
GGTGCATCCCGGGTTCCGCCGACAGGGGCTGGAAGGGGCGAATCCAGTAGGGAGGCACGTTCTGCCCCTCCAGGGGCTCCTCCGGGGGATCGTCGCTGGCGTACCGCCGGACTACACCCCCGTTCTGGTCCCGGATCTCCAGGACCACCGGGGCCTGTGGCGCCGTGCCCAGCCAATAGTAGAGAATGGCCCCGTCCGGGGGGTTCTCCCCCGCCGGCTCCTCCTGGGGGAGGGGTGTGTCCGTCCACCGGTTCCACCGCACCCGCCAGGCCTGCCCGGGATCGAAGAGGACGGCGGCCTCCGATGCCGTCCCGGCATCGAGCTCCCGCAAGGGCGACACGTCGTCCAGGATCCAGAAGGAGCGGCCGTGGGTCCCCACCACCAGGTCGTTGTCCTTCACAACCAGGTCCCGGATGGAGGTGGCAGGCATGTTCTGCCGGAGAGAGGACCAATTCTCCCCGTCATCGAAGGAGACGTAGACCGCCTGCTCCGTCCCGGCGTAGAGGAGGCCCCTCCGTACCGGGTCCTCCCGGACGACGTTCGTGACGCCTCCGCCGGGAATCCCGTTCACGATCCGGGTCCAGCTTCGACCCCCGTCATGGGTCCGGTAGATATGGGGCCTGAGGTCGTCCAGACGGAAAGTGTTTACGGCGGCGTAGGCCGTCAGCGTGTCGAAGCGCCCCGCGTCCATGATGGAGATCTTGCTCCAGGGATGGGCTCGGAGCTCTAGAGGCGTCACGTCCCGCCAGCTTTCTCCCCCGTCGGATGTGACGTGGATGAGGCCGTCGTCGGTCCCCACCCAGATCCAGCGCTCGTTCAGGTAGGAGGGGGCGATGGTGTAGATGACGCCGGGGTGCCGGGCCAGGGCCTCCGATAAGGACGAGTACTTCCCGACGTTGGGGGGAACCAGGGAGTCCGTCCGGGTCAGGTCCGGTGAGATCTGCTCCCAGCTGTGGCCCCCGTCCCGGGTCTTCCAGAGGGTGTTGGAGGCGAAGAAGAGCGTGTGGGGGTCTACCGGAGAAAAGAGGATGGGCTGGGTTCGTACGGTCCGGTAGTCCCCACCCCTGAGAGCAACCGGGGCCACATTCTGCCGGTCCCCCGTGCGGCGGTCGAACCGCGTGACCTTCCCCCCGTAGACGATGTCCGGATTCAGCGGGTCCGGAGCCACATATCCGTATTCCTCCACCCCCACGGGGTGCCAGTCCCCGAAAGTGATCTGGCCGTCGTTTCCTCGGCTGGGCACACAGGCCGAGCCGCTCTCCTGCTGACCGCTACAGACCCTGTAGGGGAAGGCGTTGTCCGTGGTGACGTGGTAGAACTGGGCGGTGGGCTGGTTGTACCAGGAGCTGAAGGTCTCGCCCCCGTTCACCGTGATGACCACCCCCTGGTCCGCGGCCAGGGCGATGATGCGGGGGTCCTGGGGGTGGATCCAGATGCGCTGATAGTCGTCTCCTCCCGGCGCCCCCCGGAACGCGTCGAAGGTGAATCCCCCGTCCGTTGATTTCCACGTGACGATGTTGGCCACGTAGACCACGTCAGGGTTTTGGGGATCCACCTTGACCTCGTTGAAATCCCCGTCTCGACCCCACAGCCGGGAGTCGGTGTGGATTCGACGCCAGCGCTCGCCTGCGTCGTCACTCTTGTACAGGCCGCCCAGGCGGGCCGGCGCGCTGACGATGGCGTAGATCCGGGACGGCTCGGAGGGGGCGATCCCAATGCCGATGCGTCCCAGACCCTCCTCACCCGTGGGAAGCCCTTCCCCGATCTGCCTCCAACTCGTCCCTCCGTCCGTGGATTTGAACAGGCCGCTCCCGGGGCCGCTGAAGACCCCGTTCTCCCAGGGGCCCTGCCTGGCCTCCCAGAGAACGGCGTAGACGGTCCCGGGGTCGGAGGGATCGAAAGCCACCTCCGCAGCCCCCGTGTCCTCGTCCTTGTAGAGGACCTTCTGGAAGGACCGGCCCCCGTCGGTGGAGCGGAAGACGCCCCGCTCCTCGTTCGGACCGTAGGGGTGCCCCAGCACGGCCACGAAGACGCGCTGGGGGTCGGAGGGATCCACGATGATCTGGGGTATCTGCTGCCCGTCCCGCAGTCCCAGGTGGGTCCAGGTCTCACCCCCATCGGTGGATTTGTAGATGCCGTCCCCGGTGGTGAGGTCGGGACGTTGCATCCCCTCCCCGCTGCCCACGTAGATGACGTCGGGGTCGGAGGGCGCAACGGCCAGAGCCCCGACGGACCCCGTGGGCTGGTCGTCGAAGATGGGAACCCACGTGCGGCCGAAATCGGTGGTGCGCCAGACCCCTCCGTTCACGAATCCCACGTAGAACAGCCCATCCTCCTGGGGAACCCCCACCACCGCCTTGGTCCTCCCGCCACGGTGGGGCCCGATCATCCGCCAACGGAGACCGGAGTAGAGGGACGGATCCAACGCCTGGGCGCGTGCGCAGGCCGACGGGTGTCCCAGCGAAAGCACGGCAGCGAGGACGAGAGCTCCGACCTGGACCGAAGGGCGGGACACAGACATGGGTCGGCCTCCTTGGCGGGAGGTGTGTGACGCTACTTGGAGTGCGTCAGGTATGCGACGCTACTTCGAGTGCATCAGGTATGCGTAGACTCTTTCCAGCGTGGCCAGGGCCCGGGCCGTCATGGTCTTCTCCGTCTCCAACATCTCATTCACATCCACTCCCGACCGGCGCCAACCCTCCAGGCGCCGCTCAGACTCACCGATGATGCTGTCCTCGACGGGCATCATGAGGGCCCAGATCCCCTCCCCCTTCCCGTCTTTCAGCTTCAGGGTGTTGATGAAGACAGGCTGATCCGAAGGTGCGATACCGCTGAAGCCCGGCTCGAGGTAGAGCTGGGCTTTGATCTGGTTGGCGACGTCGTTCAGAGGCGCCGTCTCGGGCCCGTCCGCTTCCGGCGGGGTCTCTCCCACGGGCCAATAGGGAATCAGAATCCCTGTGGACGGCTGGCCCAGAATCGTCCACATGGTGCTCAACCTGGCGTCCTCCGCTGGGAGGACACCCTGGATGACGGCGAAGGAGACAGAGGTGTTCCGGTTGATGCTGGAGCTGTGCGGGTAGTACCCCGGGGCGTGGCCGTCCACGCTTTCGGTGAAGGGGAGCTCCACGAGATGGCCCGCTCGGTCTCCGAAGCTTCGGACCTGGATCTTGGCGATCTCCTTGAAGTCGATCCCCTCGGACCCGAAGAAGTCCAGCATGAGCTTCTCCGTCTGGAGGTATCGGTCCATGCTGTAGGGACGCTCCCCGTCGGTGCGAGTGCCGTTAATGGCGAAGTTCGTCCGAAGGATGTAGCCCGTCTCCGTATCGTCGGCATCGTAACGCCAGTACTCGTGTCCAGCCGTCTCGAAGAAGGCCGCGGCCCCCGTGGCGTCGATGACCCCGTAGTTGGTGGACGTCCTTCGCCCGCCTTCGTTCGTCTCGTCCAGGAGAGCCTGGAACTCCTCGATGGTGGCTGCCTCCTGGAGGGCGTAGACCATGAACGAGCCGTTGTGCATGCCGGAGTTGGCAGCCGAGAGGTCGCTGGATTGGGTGTTGATGATGGCGAATCCCCTCTCGTTGACCCCCATCCAGGAGGAATCCTCGGACCCGGCGCTGATCACCGAAACGAAGTGATACTTCCCGGAGGTATTCCAGATGACCTCGTTGTCCGTGGCCCCGGCGTCCCTGGTCTTCCACAGGAGGGGTCTCCCGTCGATGGTGGCGCGGCCGCTGGCGACACCGGCGGTGCACTCTTCCAGGGATTCCTGAGGAAGAGCCACGTCGGGCAGGATGAAGAGAGCGGTTCCCGCAAGCAGGAGGAGTCTGGGGATGAGTCTCATGGTACAGGCCTCCATGGCCTCGGATCAGAGGACGAGCCAGGATAGACGGATTCAACCGACAGTCAGGTTACGTGGGGGAACCGCTCTACCGCCAGAGGCAATGCGGAGGGGTAGCAATCAAGAGGGATCGCCGGGGAGTATCCGCCATTCCTATGCTGTGGGCACTGCTCCCGCCACCCCGTCAGGGCCCCGGGTCCTGCTGACCTGTCGAGGCACGGCCCCAGGGTGCCTCCATCTTCCGGGAGGGATTCCTCTTCGGCATGCGACTCTGACTTGTCGCGTCAGGGCCCCGGGTCCTCCTGACCTGCCCCGTCAGGGCCCCGGGTCCTCCAGCGCCTCCAGAGCCCGGAAGTAGATCTCGTCGGGGATGTCGTCCTCCCGCTTCCACCGGGCACCGGCGGTCCATCCATCGGGCTCCACTCCCCGGCGCCGGTTCGCCTCCGTGAGGGAGGCAACCAGTTCCGTCCCCTTCCCATTCCCTCTTTCCCCTCGTTCACCCTCGCGCCCTCGGGTCTCCGGAGTCCCCGTCCACTCCTCGCCCTCTCCCACCGCCCCACGGCCTGGGCCTTCCGGGGCCCCAACCCCCCCACGTCCCTCCCGCCGCAGTCGAAACCGCCCGTCATAGTGCGTCCCGCCCCGGGGATCGAAGAACACCACCCGCCCCGGGCCCCACCAGCCCACCCTCCACCTCCCCTCGTGAACCAGCCGGTGATGGTGCCGGCACAACAGCACCAGGTTCTCCAGCTTCGTCTCTCCCCCCTCCCCCCA
>JASFRP010000369.1:0-4608 GCA_050114895.1 Gemmatimonadota bacterium | reverse complement strand
CGTATTCCGCTGCGGACCTCTCTGGCGTGACCAGACAAGCCTACGCACCGGAAATCCGGATCATCCGTCTGATGTGCACCGGGCGGGTGGACCTGGCCTTCGTGCTCCGCGCCTTCGAGAAGGGGGCCGACGGGGTCATTGTCGGGGGCTGCTGGCTCGGCGAGTGCCATTACGTCACGGAGGGGAACTACTACGCCCTGAACATGATGCACCTGGCCAAGAAGCTCCTGGAGCACGCGGGCGTGAACCCCGAGAGGCTCCGCATCGAGTGGATCTCCGCCGCCGAGGGGGTCAGGTTCGCCGAGATCATGAACGACTTCTCAGGACAGTTGAGAAAGATGGGGCCCGTAGGTGCGGCGGCGGGAGAGAAGGGAAATGGCGATGAGCTCCACGCCCGGCTGGAGGACATCCGCACGCTGGTCCCCTACATCAAGATCGCCAAGCGGGAGAAGCTCGCCCAACGCCTGGAGCGAGAAGAGGACTACGACACCTTCTACACCCCCGACGAGATCGAGACCCTCCTCACCGACCTGCCCTCCTACCACATCGACCCGGCCCAATGCCAGGCGTGCATGATCTGCCTGAGGAAGTGCCCCGTGCACGGAATCGAAGGGGGCAAGGGCCTGATCCACGTCATCGACCAGGAGCTGTGCATCCGGTGCGGGACCTGCTACGAGGCCTGCCCCGAAAAGTTCGGCGCGATCAGCATGATCCACGGGGCCGTACCGCCACCCATTCCCACGGAGGAGAGGACCGTCGTCAGGAAAGGCGGAAGCGGGGGGTAGGGGACGGCGGCTACCTTGTTGTTTGGGCGAGCTCCTCACGGACGACCCTGCGGAGGGTGTCCTCCAGTGGCTCGACCCCGTGCTCCACGTACTCCCGCAAGGCGTCGTTGATCATGGTCTGATAGTTCCCGCCCCCGGCCGCGTGGGCACGCTTCCGAAACCAGTCCAGGAGATCGGTGTCCAAGCGGATGGTAATGCGGGTCTTCCCTGGTGGAGTCGCAACCACAGCTCCCCGCTTCGCCATCCTGAAATCGTATTCGCCTTTCATGCTCGATCCTTGTACTGCCTTCTCTCCGACCGTGTCGCTTTCCGCACGGAGATGATTCTGATGCGGTGTCCCCGACAGGTGTAGACCACCACCAGGATCCGGTTCAGGGCATCGGCGCCGATGGTCGCAAACCGTTGCTCCTCACCATCAATGTCGTCGACGGTCAACGCCATCTCGTCGTGAAACACCTCGACGGCATCAGCGAAATCCACGCCGTGTTTGGATCGGTTCGCTGCCGCTTTCTGCGGGTCCCACTCGAAGTCCCGGTGCAAATGTATGTACATATGTACACCACTGCAAGAGGGAGACCCTTCGGCGCTGTGCAGACGAGACACGGGAGACCGCGGGGCGACACGGCCGTGTGCCACCGCTCCGCCCGGATAGATTCTGCGGCAGGGGGAGGGGCGCCTCCATGGCCGGATGGAGATGGAAGAATAGGATGCTGAGGGGCAGCGGGCTTCCCCACCCCCTCCAGGCACATTCCACCGCGACTCATGCGTCGGAAGGGCCCTGGAAATGCCTATCCTCCGTGGATACCGTACGACTATGAGAGTGAATCCCGGACTGCGTGCGATTGGCGGCTGAAGGGCATCTCGGGCAGCGACTGATAACAGCCCGAATGCCGAATCTGGCCTTCGGCTCGCAGCCTCTCGGGTAAGGACCCGGCGTCCATCCCAGTAGCTGGCAGGGAAGTGAGCGTGAAGTGGCGGAGGTGAAATGAGAGTATATTGTCTGGGCTGCGTCCTCCTTCCCCTCTCAACGAGTGTCTTCCTGGGATCCGCCAACAGCAGATCCCGGAGAGATGGTATGAAGTGTGGGCGGCGTATCTGAAGGAGAAGTACCCTGACGCTCCACGTCTCGTCGTCGCTTTCCATTTGTATCCTGCACGAATCCACGGGGGGATACCGGGCGCGGATACCCTGTCGTCTGCGCTCCGAGAGGCTGTGGAAGGCCGTCGGGCCGACCCCCCGATGGAGGCCGTGATAGATGACCCGCTCGCGTTGGGCGGAAACGTCCTTCTCTCCGGGGACGAATTCGCAGGACTCTCCGACGGTTCCCGATTTGAGCGATCGCAGGCGTTCCACCTGAGGCTTCCGCAGTCCCCGGGGGATGATCCATCTCCATGCAGTGGGTTTTTCGAGCGACTCGACCACGGCGGTCTTCAGCCGGGCGTTACTGGGGGCCACTGGCTCGCCGCGGAGGAGGCGTGGTCATAGTTTTTCGTGGCGGCATCTGGCATCTCGCCCGTGAGGACTTCGTCCTGGCATGGGACTGCCGAGGAAGTTTCGAGTTGTGGTTGCCAGGGGGCTGCCGCACGACGAGCCAGTCCCGTATCTGCTTCCCAGGTCCCGCAATTCCAATGGTGAGAAGAGGTTAGTCACGGTCCTGGGCTCTTCCCCTCCAGCGCACCCCGGATTCCCGCTTCCACGGTTTGGACTGCTCACCCGTCTACAGGCTGGTGAAACGCTCGGACTCCGACGGTAGTCCAGAGGCAAGGGGTGGGCCACCCCGTGGAGTCTCCATCGGTCGGTCCACCGAAATGCAGTCCGGGATTTCGGGGCTCCCTGGCCAGGTCATCCCAGACATTGGCGCTTCGTCCGGTCAGCCCCCCCCAGCCGGCTGGCGCATGATCCAAGACTGGAGAACGTTATGACGGCGTCATGGTGGAGATTGTTCTCGATCCTCCTTCTCGCGTTCCTTCCTGCGGGGCTATTTGCGCAGGGCACCGGAGAGGAGGAATGCATGCGGTGCATGGACTACAACAGCTGCGAATCCGTGTACCACGGGAACTACACAGATTGTGATGAGAACCCCTGCGCATACAAGGGAGATAAGTGCGAATGGCACACAGCCTTCAATTGGGGTGCCTTCCGTGTGGAGACCAGGGACCCGGCTGGGACGTTGATTCTCCTTGAGGAGGTGTCCGCGGAGCGATTCGCGCTCTGGAACTGCTCGGGCGATCTCTTGATCGTTGCTGACCGGGATGAGGGAGGGGCGTTTCAGTTCCTGGACCCCACTCACTTTCGCCTGAACCTATCCATCACCGAGGCGAACCGACCGGAGGTGACCCTGTTTCCAATTGACCTTCAACCCTGAAGTACCAAGTCTCTACTGTTCCGACCGCGGGGAGCCCTTCTGTTTCTTCTGAGATTCTTCTACCACATGAATGAAAGGAAGTCAGGTAGATGGTTCAGCTGAGGTTAGCGTTTGCACTCGGAATCACCTCCCTTGGGGGAGCCGGGTGGGTTTCTGGGGCCTCCGGCCAAACGGCGGGGCTTCAAGAACTCTGGTGTTCCAAAGGGAGCCCGGCATTCCTTGAGTTCACTGCCGTCATGGGTGCTGGATTCGCTCCCGACGGAAGGGTGTGGGTGTCCGACTCGCAGGGCTCCCTATTGGTCTATTCCGAGACTGGCAGCGTCGAGAGGGAGATCGGCCGGAAAGGGGAGGGCCCCGGGGAGTTTGATGCTCCGAGGTTCATTCGGGCTACTCCAGAGGGTGGAGTTGTAGTCTTTGACCTTGGCCGGAGATCCCTTGAGTACTTCGACACGGCCGGGAATTTCGAACGTCGTGTCCTCCTGCCCTCCACGGTCCTGAACCCGAAAGGGATGGTGGTCTTTCCTAATGGGGATGTGGTCGTCAGTGGCGGTGTACCCACGGACGAAGCCTCCCTCCACCAATACACGTCGGATGGCAGGGAGGTTCGAGCATGGTGGCCGGACCCTGAGCCAGTCGGACATTCCAGGAGCGACTTCTACAACGCCCGGTATGTCGCTGGCGGGCCTATCGCTCGGACCCGGAGCGGCGACCTCCTGTACTCGGTATCGGCCCCACACGCCATCTACCGCTTCTCAATTGGGGATACCGTTCCAATTCTGATTGCCTCCGACCCGAATCTTCTCGTGTCAGTCCTCGACGACTTCGAGCGTACCTTCGTGAACGATGCCGGCGAGCGGGTGATCCAACCGAGGTGGTTCTTTGACCAGAGCCGTGCCGTTTTCGAGCTGGGCCACGGGACGATCATAAACACGGTGACCTTCGAGGATCGACCCGTCACGATGTTCGAGGCTTACACGGTGGAAGGGCGCCTGATCTCGAGAACCGAGTCAGACCGGCCCTATTGGGTCTGGGACGCACTGCCGTCCGGGCGTGTGGCTGCCTCCTACCAGGACCAGGACACCGGTGAGCATGTCTTCTGTCTCATTCAAGACTCGGTCCGTTGAGGTGGAGGCCGGGGCATCAAGCCCAGGTGGTGACCAGGATTCATACCGGTAACGCTCGGGCCCGGGAAAAGTGCTCAACACTCGCTCGAGTCGCCCCTGACGATCGACGACGCCCACCTTCACGTCGAAGCGATAAGGGCCTACTCCACCCGAATACGCCAGGAAATCTGGCCATCCGACCACCGCGAACGTCCCGTTGGGGCCACAGTCGAGTGAGTAGGGGGGCATCGAAGCTTCAGGACCCTGTACAAAGAACTCATCGAGCAGCGTCCCCTTGGTGTCCCATTTCGTGATTCTGTGGCGGGCGAAGTCGTATGCGACCACCGTATCGGAT
>JASFRP010000368.1:0-4608 GCA_050114895.1 Gemmatimonadota bacterium | reverse complement strand
GCGCCCACTTCTCGCCCTCCTCATCGCTCCCATGGCCCTGACTGCATGTGCGGACTCCGTGGGGCCCGGAGAGGACGCCGCCGGCCCGATGGGTTTGATTCTCTTCGTCAGTGATCGAGAAGGGGCAGTGGGAAGCGACGGGGAGATGCTGTCCGACGTCTTCAGTGTCCTGGAGGACGGCAGCGAGGTAAAGAATCTCACCCACGCTCCTGCCAAGGTCTACCGGGAGCTGAGCCTCTCTCCGGGTGGCTCCAGCCTGGCCTTTGAATCCGATCGGGTGGGATGCTACAACATCTGGGTGATGGAGGTGGATGGTACCGAGCCTCTGCAGCTTACGGGGGGCGTCGCCGATCGATGCAACGAGATGCCCCGGTGGTCACCGGATGGCTCCCGTATCGCGTTCACGACTTCGCGGGAGACCATTGACCGGAGTTGGGAAGTCTACGTGATGGCATCGGACGGCTCGGATCCTCATAACGTTTCGGATAATGGGGGAAGTGGGGCGACGGGATGGGATTTTCCCCTCGGCTGGTCACCTGAAGGGAAGGTGGTCTTTTCCCATCTGGATACCGGGGCGCCCATCATATTCACGGTGAGCCCAGATGGGAGCTCCCTGGCGGCAGTCCCAATCTTGGTGGATGGGCATGCGGCTTTCTGGTCTCCGTCGGGGGGCAAGGTCGCGTTCATGATCGGCCAGCCGGGGAGCGAAACCATCTCCATCATGAATGCCGACGGTACCAGCCTCTTGGAGCTCAGCGAAGCTCCTGGAGGGGATTCGTTCGATCCGGGCTACCGCGCCAACTCCTATCGGAATCCCTGGTCTCCCGATGGATCCAGGCTCGCCTTCGAGAGTCAGCGTGACGGGAATCCCGAGGTCTATGTGGCCTCTGCGGATGGAACCGAAGTCGTGAACGTATCCAGTCACGCCGGTGCGGATCGGTTCGACGGATGGTCCCCCGACGGTTCCCGCCTGGTATTCTCCAGTGATCGAAGCGGAAGCTGGGACGTCTACATCGTCAATCGGGACGGTACGGGCCTCAAGAATCTCACCGATTCCCCCGCAACGGAGTGGCGCGCGGTATGGGTGGACGGCTGACCGGACTCGACACTTCCGCGGATGGCCCCACGATCCATCGGGTAATCAGGAAAGGAGGAGCGAGTGTGCCCCCTGAGGTTGAAGAGCGAGTTGCTGGACCGGCTCCTCGACCCTGCCGATCCAGCCCTCCGGGTACGGGTGCTCACCGACCTGCTGGGACGGAAGGCGGACGATCCCGAGGTCAGGGCAGCGAGGAAACGCATCCCTGAACAGGCGTGGGTGAAGGCGACGCTGGCTGCCCACAACGGCGATGGCACCTGGGGTCGCGGTTTCTATCATAAGTATGACGGGACGAGTTGGGTGTTGCTGCACCTGAGTGAGGTCGGGGCACCCATGGACCTGGCACCGATCCGTTCAGGGGTCCAGCGTCTCATGGAGACGGCACGTCCCGCCGGCGAGATGACCGGCGCTCGCGCCGCGCCCTTCCGGGGCCTGGAGGATGGGGTCTACTGGAAGTACCCCATCGCCTGTCTCACCGCCCACATGGCCCTGGTGTTGATTCGCTCCGGGCTGGCGGAGCACCCGGTCACGCGTGCGGCCTTGAACCTCTGCCGTCACCGATTTCAGCCGGGCCTCGGGTTTGGTTGTTTCGTGGTGGACGATTCTCTATTGCCGGCATGTGTCATGACCGTGCCGAAAGTCTTGAAGGCTTTCCTGGCTCTGCCGACCGACCTCCGCACGCCGGAAGATCAGGCGATGATCCGGGGTATGGTTCAGGTCCTCAAGAAATTCCACCTGTTCGAATATGTCCCTCGGGACGCGAACGAATGGCGCGTGTGGGTCCGCACGGCCACGCCCGCTCAGAGGCGTGACGCCAAGTCGCGTTGGATCGCAGCAGGCCGCCTTGAACCGCGACGTCCGAAGGAGGGTTGGTTGCGGTTCAGCTTTCCCCACAGCTACAACTCCGATCTCCTGGAGGTCCTGCTCCTCCTCGGGGAAGCCGATTCATCCCGGGACGAGACAGTCGATGCCGGGCTGGAGATCCTCCGAGGGAAACGCGGCGCCGACGGGATGTGGAAGATGACGGGTGGGCTGAACGGAAAGATGCACGCGGATCTGGACCGGAAGGGTCGGGAGAGTCCCTGGATCACCTACAGGGCGCTGCTGGCCTTCAAAAGGTTCGGTGAGCTGGCGCTTCCATCCGCAGACTGACGCCAGAGTGTCTTTGGGTTCGCCGGTGTCCTCTCAACTGCGCGCGGATCGCGCGAAGAGCCGTACGGACCAGGCGATCCAGATGGAGGCCACCAGGCCTCCTCCGAGCAGCCACATAGCCCACCCGCGCCCGCCGGCTTCAGCAACCCAATAAGCCTTCACCGCCCAGTAGGGAGGGTACACCGCGGCCACCCATTGTATCGGCTCGGCCAGGAAATAGGTGCCGCTGAGGAGGAGCGGCGCCACACCGATGATCTTCAGGTAGGCGAAGGCCTCTGTCTTGTTGCTGGCGAGCCCCGCAACGGCGAGGGCGATGAGTGGCGCGGTGAGAGCGCCGACCATGCCGGTGGCAACAAGCGCAGGGTAAGACGGCAAGCCCAGACCGATGATCAGCCCCTCGACGACGGTCAGCGCGGCGGAGGTGAGGACCATGGCGCAACCAAGCCACCACAGGTAGGTCGAAAGGGGCAACGGAGAGACAAGCAAGGCCTTGATGGTGCGATCTTCTCGGCTCTCAAGGAGCAGAAACGCGCCCAGGATGCCAACGAGAATCGAGGCGAGCTGTACCACGATGTGGCTTACGATAAGGGCATAGTATGGGGTAAGATCAACTCCCCATCGGCCTTCGATCCTGGGCGTGACCCAGGGGATCACCCACCGCATGGCGACAGAGATTCCGATGATATACAGACCCGTACCCACCAGGAACCGGTCCCGGGCGAGCCGCAGGCCATCAGCTCGCAGCGTTGCCGAGGCCGTCTTGAGGGGCGCCACTGAGCTATTCATCCTGCAGGCCAACGAAGCGGGAGAGGCGATGCCGTGCCCACCATGCCGACACCCCTACAAACGCGGCGGACATGCCGAGAGCATACATCCACTTCCATGGCTCCATCGGCTCGAAAGCCCCCAGCATCACGAGGAGGGGTCCCTGCGTGGGGATTGCATACCAGAGGCCATCGGGTCCCACTCCCAGGACATACAGGAACGGAAGCTGGAGGATGCCTCCCACGATCAAGGCCCCGGGCATCAGGAAGGAGGTGACCGAGTCGTGAGCCGCGACCTGCCCCATGCCAACCAGCGTGTACGCCACCCCCAGAGATCCGACCCCGAGGACCAGCGTCCAGAAGCTGACGTCGGCTCCTGGGAAGCCGATGACGTAGATAATGACGCTTTCGACGAGCGCGAACATCGTCAGCGTCACGGCTTTCGAGCCGAGATAGGCGTTTGACGTCAGGGGGGTGGCACGCAGCGCTTGGAGGGTGCCCTGACTCTTTTCCAGGAGCAGGAGTGAGGCGCCGAATATGTAGGTGGTGCCACCGACCCCCAGGAGATAGAGGGAGGCCAGTACGCGACCTGCGTGATCGTCGTCGAAGAAGTAACGCGCAACCAGCCCGAGAACGAGCGCGACAGCGATCCCGATGGCATAGAGCCTGCTGCGGGCCTGGATTCGTACGTCCAATCGAAGGGTGGCCGAAATGAGGCTCACCGGAGTGCCTTCCCGGTGACATGGACGAAGACGTCTTCGAGGGTGGCCTCCAGGGAGTGAATCGACAGGAGCCCAGGGGAGGGGAGCAGCTCGAGGAAACGGGCGTTGGTGGACAACCCCTGCAGAGGGAACTGCTCCGTGGCTTCAAGACCGTCGTCACCTTCCCATCGGACCTCCACGACTCGCTTCCCGTGCCTGCGCCGGAACGCGGCGGGTGCGTCGATGGCGGCGATCTTCCCGTCGACGATGAACCCGAGCCGATCACAGACGGCCTCGGCGGTGTTCATGTCGTGGGTGGCTACGAGAGTCGTAGTGCCGGACCGCTGGCGGGCTCGGATCAGTTCACGGATCCTGACGGCGTTCACGGGGTCGAGGCCTGTCGTGGGCTCGTCCAGGAACCAGATGTCGGGACGATGCAGGAGGCTTCGGGCGAGATTAAGCCTCATCTTCATTCCCTTGGAGAACTCGAGCACGGGTTGATCGGCGTGCCCATCGAGTGAGACCATGGCCAACGCATCGTCCACCGTCTCTGCCTTGCCGTCGTGAAGGGACCGGAAGTATTCGAGGTTCTCGCGGGCGGTGAGCTTGAGGTAGTGATTCGGGTACTCGAAGCTCACACCGATTCGCCGGTAATAGTCGGGGCCCCACTTCCCCAACTCCCGTCCGGCGACGCGGACATCCCCCGTCCACCCGCGCAAGAGCCCGATGAGAATGCTGAGCGTTGTCGATTTCCCCGCTCCGCTGGGTCCGAGGAAGCCGAACACTTCTCCTGGGGCGATGTGAAAGGTGAGGTCATCGACTGCTGGGATCGATCCACCAGGATAGGTGAAAGCAAGGCTCGAGACTTCGATCATTCCTCTCTCCTGGGGGCTTC
>JASFRP010000367.1:0-4613 GCA_050114895.1 Gemmatimonadota bacterium | reverse complement strand
GCACCGGCAGTGCAGATGATTTCATCGCCCTTTCGAGCACTTGCCCCCACCTGGGGTGCCAGGTGCGGTGGGAGGGGCAGAACAATCGCTTCTTCTGTCCCTGCCATGGCGGGGTGTTCGACCCGGCCGGAGTGGCCATTGCCGGCCCCCCGGGGGACGCCGGGCAGCGCCTCTCGCGATATGACCTGAAGGTAAAGGGGGGGCTGCTCCACATCGCCGTGCCCATCCGCCGCCTCGGTGACGGGACTGAAGCGAAGGGCGAGGTCCTTGCGGAAGCCGAACACCCGGAAGGGCCCGGCCACGATCCCTGTCTGGCGCCTCCTCTCTGTCGGGCAGCGGACACCAGAAGAGGCTGACCATGAACCCGGTCCTGGCATGGGTAGGAGAACGACTCCCGGTGTCGGGGCGGGACTTTCGTGAGCTCACTAATGAACCCGTCCCGTACCACCTGAAGCGATGGTGGTTCGCCCTGGGCGGGACCCCGGCCTACCTCTTCATCGTCCAGATCTTCACCGGGGTCCTCCTGGCCTTCTACTACGAACCCTCCCCCTCCACCGCCTACCAGTCGGTGGAGTTCATCACCCGGGAGGTGGCTTTCGGATGGTTCGTCCGAAGCCTCCACAAGTGGGCGGCCACCCTCATGATCGCGGCGGTCGTCCTCCACCAGATCCGGGTGTTTTTCACCGGAGCCTACCGTAGACCTCGGGAGATCAACTGGTTCGTAGGGATGTGCCTCCTCATCGCCACTCTTTTGACCGGTTTCACCGGCTACAGCCTGGTCTTCGAGCAGCTCAGCTTCTGGGGGGCCACGGTGGGGGCCAACATCGCCGACGCCACCCCCCTCATCGGCCCCTTCCTGAAGGCCATGATGCTGGGAGGCGAGAGTTACAACCAGGCGACCCTCTCCCGGTTCTTCATCCTCCACGCCGCCGTGCTTCCCGTCACGATCGTCCTCCTCATCGCTGTCCACATCACCATCATCCGGCTCCAGGGGGTGACGGAGTTTCGCTTCAAGGACGAGACGACTGGGGCGCCCAAGACCTTCAATTTCTTCCCGGACCATCTCTACACCGAGCTCATGATTGGCCTGGTGCTCATGATCCTGTTGAGCGCCCTGGCCACCATTCTCCCGGCTGCTCTGGGGCCGGAGGCCAACCCCCTCCAGACTCCCGAGGTGATCAAGCCCGAGTGGTTCTTCTACGTGGCCTTCCGCTGGTTGAAGCTCTTCGGCGGGACCGCCGCCATCCTGAGCATGGGGCTGGTGGTCTTCGTGATGTTCACCTGGCCCCTCATCGATGGACTTATCCGAAGGAATACACGCTTCCAGGAAGCCAGTGTATGGGTGGGGCTCCTGGCAGTCCTTTCCATCATTGGTCTGACGGTTTGGGAAGCCGTGGCCAAGCATTGAGGACGACGTCATGACCCTCGAGACCAAGCGCATCGTCATCGCCTCCCTGGGGGGGCTCTTCCTCCTCTCCCTGGTGTTCGTCCAGTGGATGGAGACGGCCCGCAAGGCCGAGGAGGCGGGGCTCACCGAGCCCCGCATCTCCGTGCCCGCGGCCTCCAGGGCGTGCGTGGACTGCCACGCCGAAGAGAACCCGGGCATCGTTGCTCAGTGGACGGGGAGCACGCATGCCGAGCGGGGCGTGGGGTGCCTGGATTGCCACCAGGCGATGCCGGAGGAAGCCGATGCCTACCTGCACCACGGGGTCCAGATCGCCACCATCGTCACCCCCAGGGACTGCTCCCGTTGTCATGAGCTGGAGGCCAGCGAGTTCTCCCAGAGCCACCACGCCGCAGCAGGCAACATCCTTGCCTCTCTGGACAACTTCCTGGCAGAGACGGTGGAGGGAGCCCGTACGACGTTCGACCCTCACTCCCCTACCCCGGGCAAGGGGATCCAGGAGGTGCAGGGGTTCGCCAGCGCCAACTCGGGATGCCGGCAGTGCCACGGGGCCAAGGTGGCTCTCCAGGCTTCCGATGGCGGCCTCCTTACCGTGGACGACCTTCAGCCGGACGACGAGGGGATCCCCACCGCCGTCGATGCCATCGCCCGCATCGCTCGAGACGAGAATGGACGGCCCCTCCTGGACCCCGGGAGCTGGCCCAACACCGGCATCGGGCGACTGAACCTGGACGGCTCCCGGGGCTCCTGCACGGCGTGCCACAGCCGCCACGATTTCTCGCCCCGCCGTGCCCGGCAGCCTGAGAACTGCGGCAAGTGTCACCTGGGGCCCGACCACCCCCAGAAGGAGATCTACGAGGAGTCCAAGCACGGCATCGCCTATCGGGACCTGAAGGAGGACATGAACCTTGATGCCCAGCCCTGGATTCTGGGAGCCGACTACGCTGCCGCCCCCACCTGCGCCACCTGCCACATGTCGGGGAACCTTCGAAACGGGGGACGCGTGACCCACGACCCCGGCGAGCGCATCTCCTGGACCAACAGGCCGACAGTGAGCCTGGTCATGGACACCGATGTCAACCACAACATCGTCACCGAAACGGACCCGAAGGAGCGGCGGCAGCTCATTTCGGACACCTGGCGGCAGAAGCGGGACCGCATGAAGGAGGTGTGCTCCCATTGCCACACCACCGACTACGTCAACGGATTCTACGAGCAATACGACGAGCTCGTAGTCCTCTACAACGAGAAGTTCGCCAAGCCGGGGCTCGAGATCATGAACGCCCTCCTGGAGAACGGGATGCGCTCACCCACCGAGTTCGACGAGGAGATCGAGTGGTCCTGGTTCTATCTCTGGCACCACGAGGGGCGGAGGGCCCGGCACGGGGCCGCGATGATGGCCCCTGACTACACCCACTGGCACGGGATGTACGAGGTGGCGGAGCGCTTCTACATGCAGCTCATCCCCCAGGCTCGTGAGCTGGCCGACCACGCCGCAGCCGCGGGGTACGGAGCCCAGGCCCAGGCGGTGAACGCGGTCCTCGACGAAGTGCTGTCCCGGCCCGAACACGCCTGGTTCCAGGAGGGGGCGGAGGGACAGGCCGAGGCTATCCGCCGTGAGATGGAGCGGCGCTACGGCCGCACCGGAGGTTGAAGAGGAATGACCATGGAGCGAAGGAACTTCCTCAAGGTCCTGGGGGCGGGCAGCGCCAGCATCGCCGCCTTCTCCTGCCGGGACCAGGAAGCCGCCCGGAGGATCACCGCCGACCAGGGGGCGCTCCAGGACGTGGACCTCACCTGGAGCAAAGCTCCCTGCCGCTACTGCGGCACCGGATGTGGGGTGGAGGTGGGGGTGAAGGGCGGCCGCATTCTGGCGGTGCGCGGGGACGAGGCCAGCCCGGTCAACCGGGGGATGCTCTGCGTGAAGGGGTACCACCTTCCCGCCATGCTCTACGGGGAGGACCGGCTCCTCTACCCCATGCTTCGAAACGAGGACGGCCGGGGGTTCAGCCGCATCTCCTGGGACGAGGCCCTGGACCTGATCGCCCGGAAGTACCAGGAGGCGCTGGACGAGGCCGGCCCGGAATCCGTGGCCTTCTACGGTTCGGGGCAGTGGGGGATCCACGACGGGTACGCCGTGACCAAGTGGTTCAGGGGTGGGCTCCGGAGCAACAACGTGGAGCCCAACGCCCGCCTGTGCATGGCCTCGGCGGTCATGGGCTTCATGACCCAGTTCCAGAGCGACGAGCCCATGGGGTGCTACGAGGACTTCGAAGCCGGCGACGACTTCATCCTCTGGGGCAACAACATGGCGGAGATGCACCCCGTGCTCTTCTCCCGCATCCTTGCCAACAAACGGGAGAACTCCAGCGTACGCATCGTGGACATCGGGACTCGGCGCACCCCTACGACCGACTATGCCGACCTGTACGTGGAGTTCAAGCCCAACACCGACCTGGCCCTGGCCAACGGGATTCTCCACCTGCTGGTGAAGAACGGGCAGGTGGACCAGCCGTTCATCCGGGAGAACGTGGTCTTCCGCCGCGGGATCGAGGAGTTGGACCAGATCGGATACGGCTCCTGGGGCCCCGACGGTCTCGGGCTCCGACCCGAGGACGGGCCGGCGGAACACTACAGCTTCGCAGACCAGGCCCGGGAGTCCTCCTTCACTGAGCTGGAGGCCTTCCTCGAAGACTACACCCCGGACCGGGTGAGCGAGATCAGCGGCGTCCCGGAGGGACAGATCCACGCCCTGGCCCAGATATACGGGGACCGGGGGCGGGGAACGGTGAGCCTCTGGTGCATGGGGGTGAACCAGCACGTGCGGGGTACGTGGATGAACAACCTCATCACCGATCTCCACCTCCTTACAGGCAAGATCAGCCGCCCCGGAGCCAACCCCTTCAGCCTCACGGGACAGCCCTCCGCCTGCGGGACCGCCCGGGAGGTGGGAACGCTGGCCAACCGGCTTCCAGCCGACCTGGTGGTGACCAACCCTGAGCACCGGGCCCGGGCAGAGGAGATCTGGGGACTGGAGCCCGGCACCATCCCTGCCACCCCCGGCTACCACACGATGGACCTGTTCCGGGCGTTCATGCGGGGGGACGTGAAGGTGATGTGGGTGCAGACCACCAATCCCTGGGTGAGCGTGCCCAACGCGAACCGGATCCAGCGGGAGCCGGGAGACGGCCGCTTCCTCATCGTGAGC
>JASFRP010000366.1:0-4622 GCA_050114895.1 Gemmatimonadota bacterium | reverse complement strand
GGCATCGAGGGAGAGGGACTGGGCCCCGGCCGGATTCGCGACCAGGGCGGCAAGAACGAGGGCGGCTCCGGGGAGAACGGCCTCCGGTCCCGCGATCCGTGACTTCGGACGATGGCGGTGCATGGTGCAACCTCCCCGGGACTCGGCCCGCGCGGGAATGGTGCCCGGTGGCTTCCTCCTCGTCAACGCCCCCCGGGGTGGCCCTGAATGCGCCCCGCGACTATACTGCAGTTTCATTCGACTCGAATCGCGAAACACCTGGAAAGGAGAGTCCAATGGCCGACCGTGTCCGCAAGGTGAAGTACTGTTACGTCACCGTTCCCAGCCGGGCCGGTCAGGGGGCGCGCGTCCTGGATGAACTGAGGGATGCCGGCGTCAACCTGATCGCCTTCTCCGGGTTTCCGGGGAAGAAGCGTGCGTCCCAGCTCGACCTGGTGACCGAGGACATGCCGGCGGTGCGCCGGGTGGCCCGACAGAATGGCTGGCGGTTGAGCAAGATCAAGAAGGGCTTCCACATCCAGGGCTCCGACAAGGCGGGTGCGGTGGCCCGCCACGTGGACAAGCTGGCCGAGGCCAAGATCAACGTGGTGGCGGCCGACGCGATCGCGGCCGGCAAGGGCCGGTTCGGCATGGTGCTCTGGGTCCGTCCCAAGGATTACACGCGGGCTGCGAGAATCCTGCGAGCGAAGTAGACCGCCCACGGGTGTCCGGAGGGAGGAGGTTCGGTGGCGGAGGTGCGCTTCGAGGGCGTCAGCAAGGAGTATCCGGGAGGGGTGAAGGCGGTCGTGGACGCCACCCTGCGCGTCCGGGACCGGGAGCTCATGGTGCTGGTCGGCCCCTCCGGGTGCGGCAAGTCCACGATGCTCCGCCTGGTGGCGGGCCTGGAGGAGCTGAGCGCGGGCCGTCTCTACATCGGGGACCGCCTGGTGAACCGGGTGCCCCCCAAGGACCGGGATATCGCGATGGTGTTCCAGTCCTATGCGCTGTACCCGCACATGACGGTGCGGGACAACATGGGCTTCGGTCTCAAGCTCCGCGGGTTCGTGCGGGAGGAGATCGAACGTAGGGTGGAGGGCACGGCGAAGCTCCTCGACCTGATGCTCTATCTGGATCGAAAGCCGGGGGCCCTCTCCGGGGGACAACGGCAGAGAGTCGCCTTGGGCCGGGCCATTGTCCGCCAGCCGGCCGTGTTCCTCTTCGATGAGCCTCTCTCCAACCTCGACGCCGCGCTCCGTGTCCAGACACGGACGGAGATCAGCAAGCTCCACCGGGAGCTGGATGCCACGATGATCTACGTGACCCACGATCAGGTCGAGGCCATGACCATGGCCGATCGGATCGCGGTCATGAAGGACGGAATCCTGCTCCAGGTGGCGGAGCCGCTCACCCTCTACAACCATCCCCGGAACCGCTTTGTGGCCTCCTTCATCGGTTCCCCCGCCATGAACTTCGTGGAGGGCGCCGTGGTCGACAACCGGTTCCGGGCCCCGGGGTTCGACCTGCCCCTCTCCGGGCCCCTGGAGGGCGCCTCGCCCCCCGGCCCCGTCGTCCTCGGCGTACGGCCCGAGGACCTCGATCCGGTGGGGGAGGAGGCGGCTCCCGCCGGTGTCTCCTCCGGGGGGGACGGGTCCATCGTGACGGGATCGGTCCAGGCGGTGGAACCGATGGGGAACGAGGTGTTCGTCCATCTCGAGGTGGAGGGAACCTCCGTCCTGGCCCGGATCGGCCCCCAGTTCGTGCCGCGGGTGGGTGCCTCGCACCGGTTCCGGATCCGCTCCGACCGGGTGCACCTGTTCGAGGCCAGTACCGGAGAGGCCCTGGCTCCGCTCCCCGCCTAGGGGGGTTCAAGCACGAAAGAAGGGAGCCGTCCGGGATCGGACGGCTCCCTGCTCTGCGGAGAATCCCCTGCCTGCTAGTGGATCACAAGCGTCTTCAACGTCGTGGTCCGGGCACCGGCCTGCAGGCGATAGAAGTAGACCCCGCTGGGCACGTCCTGGACGTCCCACTTGGTCGTGTACTCCCCGCCCGCCTGGGAGGTCTGCACCAGGCGCTTCACCACCCGGCCCGCCACGTCATAGACGGTGAGCTCGACCGGAGCGGCTTCGGGAATCGAGTACTTCACGATCTGCACCTGGGCCCGCGGCTCCGAGGTGGGAGCAAGCCGGAACAGGATCTTGCCGTCCACTTCCACCTCCGAGTCGACCAGGTTCGCGGGCTTCACGGCCACGCAGTCCTGGCCGTAGAAGGGCGTCCCGTCCACCAGGAACCCCTGGATGGTCACCGGGATGTACTCCGACTCGAAGGGGAAGAGAGCTTCCGTGAGGGCGGCCGTGCCGAACTTGAGGGTCAAGTCCATGTAGCCGTCGGGCCCGGCCTCCGTGCACCCGCACTCGTTACCCATGTAGGGGGTGGCCACGTCCTCGTAGCCCCCTCGCTTGGCCTTCACTCCCTCCAGCCGCACGGTGGACATGTCGATCGACGAGACGTCGAAGTCGGCCGTCCCCAGGATGGCCACCGGGGTGACCCCCTTGGACATCGGATTGAGGGGGTTGGGGCAGGACCCGGGCTTGATGTCCAGGTGGACCGCCACCGGGAAGGTCTCCTCGAACGTGATGTTGCTCCAGACCGCCTCCAGCTCCGCATCGGGGTTGCCGCCCTGCAGGAAGGGCTGGAAGTGCCCGCCCGCGTAGGCGGGGGTCAGAATCCCCCACAGACCGTGGGGAGGATCCTCGTTGGGGTTCCCCATGTCGAACGAAAGCGGACCGCTGGAATACGACATCCCGTCGTACTCGAGGCCGTACACGATCGTGCCGGGGGAATCCATGGAGAGCATGTTCGGCGAGTAGTCCATCGAGAGATGGATGGAAGTCCCCTTCACGTAGTTGACGCCGTGCTCGGCGGTGAAGGAGTAGAAAGGGAGCCTCCCGCCGAAGCAGGCGATCTCCCCGTCGCTGGTGCGGACGTTGAAGCGCCCGTCCACGTTGGGAGACCACCACGGCGCGATCTGGAGGCCGGCCTCGCCCTCCGCCTCCCCCTGGATCACGAGATCGGCGCCGAAGCTGAAGATGCTGCTGTTCTGGAACATCCGGGGCGTCATCCCGTCCTCGGAGAAGCGCCACACGTGCAGGTTGGCGAACCCGAAGCAGTCCAGGATGCTGTCGTCGATCGAGATCACCTCCGGATAGGCGTTCAGGGTGGTCAGCGACGACGAGGGGCAATCGTCGAACACGCGGGGGATGATCACCGCCCCCATCGGATCGAGATCCACGAACGAGATATCACTCCAGACCGCCTCCAGCTCCGCGGCGGGGTTGCCGCCCTGGAGGAAGGGCTGGAAGTAGCCGCCCACGTAGGCGGGGGTCAGCATTCCCCACAGGCCGTGGGGCGGATCCTCCCCCGGGTTTGCCATGTCGAACGGGAGCGGACCGCTCGAGTAGGTCATCCCACCGTAGGTCACCGCGTACTCGATGGTGGCCGGGTTGGCGGCGTCGAGATGGTTGGCCAGGTAGGTGATCTCGAGTTGGATAGTCGTCCCCTTCACGTAGTTGACGCCGTGTTCGGCGGTGAAGGAGTAGAAGGGGAGCCTCCCGCCGAAGCAGGCGATCTCCCCGTCCGTGCTGCGGACGTTGAAGCGCCCATCCACGTTGGGAGACCACCAGGGGGCGATCTGGAGTCCAGCTTCACCCTCGGATGTCCCGTCGATCGTGAGATCGGCGGAGAAGCTGAAGTTGTCCCCGTTGTCGAACACGGCCGGGGTGACGCCGTCGGTGGAGAACCGCCAGTTGTGCAGGTTCGCGAACCCGAAGCAGTCCAGCACCGCGTCGTCGATGGAGATCATGGCCGGGTAGTTGTTGTTGGTGGTGAGAACGGATGATGGGCAGTCGTTGAAGATGCGCGTGTTGAGAACCGCGCTGTTGGGGTCTGGGGTTGCAAAGGCCCCGGACGCAAGGGTCCCGGTTAGGAGAACCAGGAATGCGGCCGTGGCGACCAAACGTACGTTCCTGATCGCTCTCATGGTTTCTGTCCTCCGGTTGCAGAAGTGAATGGCATCGACCGATTCGCGATGGAGGAAATCCCCCTAAAGTCAACGCTTCATTCTACTCCTATTTTCCCTAAAAATTCAATAGCACAACACAATATGTTGGATCGATTCGTAGGATATAGACCATCAATACCGGTCCGGCGGCGGACTCATCGATCCGCCTTCCCCGGTCTTGGGAACGATGGGTAGCCCGTGCAGCGCTGGAACGCGCACCGGGACCGTGCCGGGATTCCGTACCGCTACCGGATGATCGTGCAGCGCCTCCTTTCCCGCGTTCCGTTCGCGTTCAGCTGATAGAAGTAGACGCCGCTGGAGAGTCCCTCTCCCTCCAGGCGGACAGTGTGGGTGCCGGCGGCCTGGGGGCCGTCCACCAGCTGCCGTACGGGTCGTCCCAGCACGTCGTAGAGGGTCAGGGAAACGTGCCCAGGCGAGGTGACGGAGTACGAAATCGTCGAGGCGTTGCGGAAGGGGTTGGGCGAGTTCTGCAGGAGGAGCACCGGCTGTTCGGCTGTGCCGGGGTTGTCCCCCACCCCGGTGGTGGGGAGGAAACCCGCCACCCCCAGCCCGGCAAGGATGTCGG
>JASFRP010000365.1:0-4634 GCA_050114895.1 Gemmatimonadota bacterium | reverse complement strand
GGTGGGCCCAGGCGGAGGCGTCTTCCCCTTCGAGCCAGAGGGGATTCTCCGTCCACTTCCCAGCGGGTTCGATGCGGTAGACCCAGCTCCCGCCCCTCATGGTCGAGCCCTCCCACCCGGGCAAGGGAGAGAAGTCCGTATTGCCCTCCACCACTACCCCTCCCACTGGAGAGTCGATCTGGAGCTCCCTCTTTCCGGAGCGAATCTTCAGCAGAGGCTCCCCTTTCTCCACGGCTGCATCGTCCGGCAGCAGCTCGAGGGAATAGTCCAACCCCAGAAGACTCGTGAGGAGGGGATGGATTCCCAGGAAGATCTCTCCGTTCCTCCGAATGCGGGTCCAGGTGAAGGTAGGCTGGAGAGAGACCGCTCTTGGGGGGGGCTCCACCGCCTCGCCGAGGGTGATGGGGCGGGGTAGGGGGAGCGCTGACCTGGCCAGGTTTTCCGTTGGTGCTTCAGCGAGAACGTAGCGCAGCACGAGGGCCGTCACCACGAGAATTACGAAGAGTCCGGTGAGCATGTCTTGCTCCGACGTGTGTGTGTCCTGTCCCCATCCCCCCATCGATTCCCAAAGAGCCGGTAGATTGCTGGAGCAACACGGATGCCAGAGGAGGAAACCTCCGGAGCTGACGGCCCAACGCCTGGTCAGGACTGGAGTTACGGGGTCGAGCAGTCCCGGTCCAGGTGCAGCTCAACGAGAGAGAGGTGTTGAGAATTTCTACACTCCTTCCGGTAGCTTTCGAGAAGGGGCTTTCAAATGTATACGGCGCAGGGAGTTAGGGAGTGTTGACAATTCCCCCGTCAGGGTGTCGTGTTTTTCTACACTTTCCTTCCTGGTGAAGGCTGGGAAGGGGAGGGCGTACCCTGGAGAGATGTCCGAAGTCTCGGGCAGACTATATTGATTGAGGTGGAGGGGTCCCGCCGGCCTCGCGCATTGGAGGTTCCGAATGGACAAGCTCTCGGTGATCCGGCCTGTCGGACTGGTTCTTCTGGTCCCGCTGGTCCTGTTGGCGGGTTGCGCCCCCTCCAACCGACTGAACGAGTTCAACTTTCGGGGGGCAGGGCTGGCTGTGGTGACCGTCGCACCCCCGCACCCGCAGGTCTTTACCCAGGACTTCTACGGGCCGGAGGACAGAGGTTGGCTCCGGTCGCTCCTCAGGATCGGAAGCGAGATGGCCCGGGACGCCCAGGCGGAGAGAGCCGGGGAGAAGCTGGCTGAGGCATCGGAGGAGGTGGACGTGGCGGGCCTCATGGCCGACCAGGTGCTGGAGCGAAGCGCCCGACTCCTAAGGGCCAGGGCGGTAGAATCGGTAACGGAAGCAGACTTCGAGCTGGAGGTGAGAGTCCAGGAATACGGGATCCGCGCGGATTCCTGGGATTCCCACGCCGACTTCTTCATCCACGCGGAGGTCCTCCTCTTGGACGGCTCCACCGGAAGCCGGATCTGGAAAGAAAGTGTGGAGGCCCGGGATCCCATCAACCCGGGGAGTTGGTCCAGCGGTGGATCTCTCGGGAATCTCATCACCGCCCAGGCGCTTGGCCGGCTCTCCGTAGCGGAGATGAGAGAAGCGCTGGAGGATCTGGCGGTCTATTCTGCGGATCGTATCACGTCCGGGCTGGAGGAGGGTCTGGATCGGTCCCGCCGGTAAGCCCCGACTCGACACAACGCCCGACCCCCGATCGTATCATCATGAGAGGCCACCGGGGCCTCGAAACCCCCAGGGGCGGACGCACATGAGAAGACTGTGGCTCGCAAGTATTTCGATCCTCCTGGTCTCCGGGTGCCTGTCCAACTCCACGGGCCCGGCGGACTCGGAGGAGGCCAGGATTCGTCTGCACGTCACGGGTGGCTTTGCGGGGGTGGACTACACCTTTCTCATGGACGGGCCCGCCGGGACCGTGGTTGGAGAGTCCTGCGTGGCCGGATGTGATTTTCAGGCTGGGGAGATCCTCCAGACCCTCTCCAGGGATCAATCCGCATACCTGACAAGCCTCTTCCTGGAGGCCGGGGTCCATTCCGTCGACGATAGCGACTTCGGAGTCCAGTGCTGCGACCAGTTCCACTACGACGTGACCTATGAGGACGGGCGTGGCGTCAGCTTGTTTCGGGGGAGCTCGGAGGCCCTCCCCGGAGGTCTCAGAGACGCCGTCTCCCGGATTCACGGCCTGTTGCTGGGCACGATCCCCATCGTCGTGAGCCCGCAGACCAATCCGCAGAGGTGGCCCTCCGACCCTGCGAAGATCGAGGATTTTGTCGTGTCAGGAGACCAGCTGGATGTCAGGGTCAGCTACAGTGGCGGCTGTGCGGACCACGATTTCAAGCTGGTGGCGTGGGGGGGATGGATGGAATCGTACCCGGTACAGGTGAAAGCTCTGCTTTCCCACGACGCGAAGGATGACCCCTGCGACGCCATCGTGAGGGAGGACCTGTCCTTCGACCTTCAACCCCTGAAGAGGGCTTATCAGCAGAGCTACGGGACCGGGGATCCCGGGAGCACGACCCTCATCCTCTCCCTGGACAACCCCGACTGGGCGAGCTCCCTCTCCGGATACCAGATCGAGTACGTCTTCTGATCTGTGATCCTCCGGAACCTCTTCGGATACCGGCTAGAAGACCACCTCCAGGCTCCTGGCGGAATCCCCCGCAGGAGCCTGTCCGAGAAACACTCGCCAAAGCCCCGTTCCGGGCTCCCCCACCCCGATGGTGTAGCTTCCCGATTCGAACACCCGGGGCGTGAAGCGAGATCCACGAATCCGCAGCGTGTAGAGCACGTCGCCTCCGGCCTCGGAAATCACCTGAACCACCGGGTCTTCCATTCCCTCCACCACCACGGTGGGGAGGTACCCCCACGCAGTCCTGCCGTACCCCTCCTCCTGGCGGAAGGTGACCGGCCATCCCGGGTAAGGCCCATCCCCGGTCCGGGGATCCGCCCACCGGGGCCAGGCCTCCAGGCTTACCAGGCGGGTCCTTCGATTGAAGCGGGCGATCCCGTACCCCGGGGCACGGTCGTGGAGGGCTGCAGGGTCGTGCCCCCATCGGGCGGGGTTCGAGACGGCATAGACGGTCATGAGGTTCCCGAACCCTTCTCGAAAATCGCCCGTATAGGCGGGAGCATCGGGTTCCCGGTTCTGGCCGGGGGCCGGGGGGTACCAACGTCGGGGCCAGAAATTCGCCACGGAGGGGACGCACAGGGCGAATGGACCGTCCCCCCATTCCTCCACACCGTACTGTATGGTGCTCGCCAGGTGCTGGTCCCCGGCCAGGTGCACGGCGAAACCCTTCCGCATGGCCCGGAGGGCCCGGTTCCGTCCGGATTGAGGCCATCCGTTGGAGTCCATGTCCGCCGCCATCTTGTCCCCCTCCACCCACTCCCCTGGAGCCGGGATGGGGAGGGAGGGGATGACGGATCCGCTCATGGCGTCCCTGGGGATCGTGGCCACGTCGGCGAAGATGGTCTGGGAGAGTACGACCTTCATCCAGACTCCATCCTTCCAGTCTCCGGCCCAGTCATCCAGGAATCGCTCCTGGGACTCTCCCAACAGGGAGGCTGTCGGCACGTCTCCCTGGGTGCGGGCGTCCCACTCCGGGTTCTGGGCCCAGCCGTTCCATACGTCCGCTTCCGGAAGCAGGAGCTTCGGAGGGGACTTGAACTTCCGATCCTCCACCACCGCGAAGCTCACTCCCCCGTAGACGATGTCGGTGAAATACACGTCGATGTCGTACTGGGAAGCCTCCGGGTTCCGGGGCTCCGGGAGTTCGGCGGCTTGCGTCCGCTGGACCATGTTCACCCATTCGGGAGGGAGCCGATACCCGCCCTGGTCCTGGGCCTCGGCGCCGGAGAGTCCCGGGGGCGTCGGCCGTCCCCCAGCCCCCCAGACATTCCCGTGGAATACGTCGTGGTCATCGGGAATGGCCACCGACGGGATATCCCGGGTCAGGTCTCGGAACGCCCAGAGCCAGAGGTACCACTTGTAGAGATAATCCCCGTAGGGGTGTTGGTAATCCGCTGCGGTGGGACTCGCACCCTCGTAGACCTGGTCTCCGCTGAAGAAGAGGAAGTCAGGTGCGTGGGCCTTCACGTGGGCCACGACCTCTTCGTGGGGAAACCAGAGGTGATGGAGCCAATCGAACGATCCCTGATCCACTCCAGGGCTGGCCACGTTGTGGTTTCCGGTGAAGGCTGCAACCACCATCTCTTCCTTCGAAATGGGCTCGGCCCGGACCGTTCCCTCGTAGCTGTCCCCGCCGCCACCCCTTCCCGGCCCCGGTAGATAGGTGAGCCGATAGGAAACATCCCGCCCGCTCGGCCAATCCACGACCCTGAAGGTCGCGGTGTATCCGGGAACCTCAACCGGAGATCTGCCGGCCGTCCCCCACCTTCCGCCCTCGTCCCGGGTCTCCAGGAGGACCGAATCCGGAACGGTGGGGCCGGATCCGTCCAGGGGACCGGACACTGGAAAGAGTTGCGCCGTGAGCCTCAGGGTGTCCCGGCTCAGGGTGTGCATGGCCCCCAGAACGGGTCCCAGTCTTCCGTTCGCCAACACCTCGACGCCATCCCCCTCCATCTGCACTCGCCGGAACCAGGCCTTGGGGTCGTCCGGCTGGGGGGCGTGGGCCACCAGGGCCACCCCCCCGG
>JASFRP010000364.1:0-4638 GCA_050114895.1 Gemmatimonadota bacterium | reverse complement strand
GCCCGGAGCCTGTCAATCGCTCTCGGTTCCCCTACTATCTACGTATTAACTACGTAGATCTCCCAAGGAATGATCCCGAGCCCGGTCTCGAGGCTCCCATACTCTTCGAGGTCGTGAGTGGCAGGGCCGCACCCATCCCACTCATGTGGCGCCTCGCTGGTGGGCTGATCCGGCGCATCGGCGGCGTGGCGGCCTACCGACCTTCCCCTCCCGGGTGGCGGTCGGTTGGCCCCGAGAAGCTCGCCTGCACCCCTTCAAGTCGCACCCGGGGCAGGATCACTTCCTGGAATCGGGGCGTGTCCCACAGGGGAGCGAGGATGGGATCCCAGATGTGGTGCTGGACGCGGTACGGCATGGCAAAGACCATTCGTTCCAGGGCGTCCAGCGCCCGGTCCGATTCGCCGAGGAGCATCCAGACTTGAGGGAAGATCCGCCCTTCATAGGCGGTCAGGAGGGATGCGTCCCCCTCTTTCATGGCCTCCCCCTGAGTGCGGAAGCTGGCGGTGTCCGGCAGGTAGAAGGAGAATCGGTCCAGGGCCTCTCGGTACCGTCCGTCGAACAGGAAGAGGTTCCCCAGCACCGTGCGAAGGAAGTGAACGTCGCCGGCCTGATCCATCGCGATCCCCTCCTCCAGGACCGCCTCGGCCTCCTCCCACCGGCCGTTCATGTAGAGCGTGAAGCCCACGATATCCAAGCGGACCGGCGCCTTGTCCAGAGCCAGGGCCCGGCGGGCCTCCCGTAGCGACTCGTCCAGGCGCCCCATGCCCCAGAGGAGCTCCGCGTACTGGGTACGGGCCTCATGATTGTCCGGATCGATCTCCAATGCCCTCAGGAGCTCCCGCTCGCCTTCCTCCCACTCCCACCGGTCCCGGTGGACTCCGCCGAGTGCCACCCGGGCGGAGGCGTTTCCGGGTTCCAGGGCAAGCGCTCTCCTGGCTGCGGTCTCGGCCTCCGAGAGGCTTCTAGCCCATACCGTGGAGTCGGTGGACTCTCCCCCGAGGCCCGTATACAGGGGGTGAATGGCCTGGCTCTCGGCGAGGGCGGCCCAGGCAGGAGCCCACATGGAATCCAGTGCGATGGCCGATTCGAAGAGGCTAATGGCCTGGCCGACTCCCGGACCCCGTCGCCGCATGGCAGCCCGGCCCGCCAGGTACAGATCGTAGGCGTCCATGTTGAGGGTAGGGGTTACAAGTGCCTCCCGGCTCAAGCCCAGGGGTACTCGAAGCTCGTCCGCGATGGCCTCGGCGATCTCCCTCTGGATCTCGAAGATGTTCTGAAGGCGCCGATCGTAGGTCTCCGACCACAGGCTGAACCCGTCGGACGCATTGACCAGTTCCGCGCTGATCCGGATCTGGTCCCCGTCCTTCCGAACACTCCCATCGAGGAGATAGGGCACCCCGAGCTCCTGGCCGATCTGTCTCGGGTCCATGTCCCGGCCCTTGTAGGTGAATGCAGATGATCGCGCTGCCACCCTGAGGTCGCGGACCTTCGACAGGGCCTGCACGATCTCCTCGGAAATGCCGTCGCTGAAGTACTCCTGGTCTTGTTCCGGGCTCATATCGGCGAAGGGCAACACGGCAATGGCGGGTCGGTTGTCCGCGTCCAGCGCCGTGGAGGCCGGGCCAGGCTGGCCGGCCTGCTCCGCCGGAGGGGGCTGTACTTCTCTGCTCGACCTCATGGATGACCGTCTCCCCCCATAGAAACCGATCCCCAGGAGGACGATGCCTCCAAGGGCCAGGAGGCCCGAGGGCCACCGAGCCCGGGCCGGAGCGGACACGATCGCCCCGATCTCATCCTGGGCAGCATCTTCCGTCCGCCTCACACCCTCCGGTGTCATCTCGAAGGCCCATGCCAACACCACGGCGATGGGAAGGCCGAGGATCGCCATCCAGACCACGAGGCTCATGGTCCAGGGGGGGAGGGGGATGGCAGGAAAGACGATGCTGGCGGCTTCCAGGATCACGAAGGCGACGGCACCGTAGGCGGCAATGACCCTGAACACCTTCCGCCGCTTCATCTCTGCGAACCACCTCTGGTAGGCAAGGGGAGGCCGCGACCCTGGTATCCGCTTCCGGGCTTCAGTCATCTCTCGGGGCGTTGGGGAGCGTTGGTTCGTCCCCAGGATACCAGATCCGTGGCCAGAAGATCCAGAGGAAGGGCTGGCCGGGTAGCGCGCTCTTTTCCGCATCCTCCTATTGGGTTCGTCGGTGGACATCGCAAGGACTGTTCTTCCTGGCCTCCAACGAACCTGGGCTTTGTTTGTTGATAGCCCTCCGGCGGGAGTGCGAGGATGGATGAGATGTTCGATGTCGTGGTGATCGGCGCGGGTCAGGGAGGTCTGGCCACCAGCTATCTCCTCCGCGAGTCCGGGGTCCGGCACGTGGTCCTGGAACGGGGTGATGTAGGGGGATCGTGGCGGTCCCAACGGTGGGACTCGTTCTGCCTCAACACCCCGAACTGGTCCAACAGCTTGCCTGGGTTGGAGTTCAGTGGGAAGGATTCCGATTCGTTCGCACCTCGCGAAGAACTGATCTCGTACTTCGAGCGATACGTCAGCCTGTTCGAGCTTCCCGTCAGAGACCATACGCCGGTGACGGGCTTGAAAAGGTTGTCCACGGGCGACTACTCCGTTCAAGCTGACGGGGTGACGCTACGCGCCCGGGCCGTGGTGATCGCGGCCGGCGGCATGAGTCGGCCGAAGGTTCCGGGAATCGCGCGGAATCTGCCTTCGGGTATCTCGAGCCTGGCAGCCGGGGAGTACAGAAACCCGGACGCTCTGCCGGATGGCAGCGTTGTCGTGGTGGGTTCCGGCCAATCCGGATGCCAGATCGCCGAGGACCTCCTCAATGCGGGACGCCGCGTGTTCCTGTGTGCGAGTCGGGTAGGCCGGGCTCCTCGGTCTTATCGGGGTAGGGACATCTTCGAATGGATGCGGGACTCAGGTTTCCTGGAGGTGGGAGTCGAGGAATTGGAGGACCCGGCCATGCAGTTTGCCGCCCAGCCGCAGGTGTCGGGCACACACGGAGGCCATACGGTGAGCCTCCAGTCCCTCGCCCGGGATGGCGCGACTCTGCTGGGGCGCGTCACCGGTGTGGATGGAGACAGGTTGGAGCTCGGGGACAACCTTCTCGATTGCATCGCGTTCGCTGACGAGAAGGCGAAGGAACTCAGGCAGCGGATCGACGAGTTCATCGCCCGGGCGAACATCGATGCGCCACCACCCGAGCCCGACCCTGGAGAGCCGCCCCTGCCGGAGTTGAACGGATCGGATCAAATGGAGGTCCTCGATCTCCGGCCGGCCGGCGTGGGGTGCGTGATCTGGTGCACGGGGTACGACGCCGACTGGAGTTGGGTGAAGATCGATGCATTCGACGAAGATGGACGCCCACGACACCAGGACGGGATCACTCAATGGCCCGGACTGTACTTCGCCGGGCTCAACTGGCTCTCCAAGCGGAAAAGTGGAATTCTCTACGGCGCCCCGGAGGATGCAGAGAGAGTCGTGGAGCATATTGGACGATATCTCCACGGGCTCGAACAGGCTTGAGGGGCGGGAGTGGCCACCACCTCGTCGACCCCAGCTACCTCGAGAAGGTCCTGGCCTCATTCATTTCCGTGAACCTCCTGGTTACCATCCTCGGAGGGCTGGCCTGGGTGGTCAGCAAAGTCCGGGGGGAGGGCGATCAGGCCTCTTGAGAGGATACCCTACCATGCCCACGGGCACCGTCCGACTTCACCGTGTCATTCGCGCGGCTCCTATACCGTTTGGAGGAGATGGATATGAGTCGATCCGCCATTAGCCGCGGCGATCTCAAGTACCTCATGCTGGAGGGCCTGGTAGTCGTATTCGGAGTGCTCGCGGCCCTCGTCGTCGACGGCTGGAGAGAAGAGGCAGCGCGCCGCTCTGCGGCCGAGTCCGCTTTCCGGCGCGTGATCGCGGAAGTGAGCCTGAACCTCCAGGAGTTGGAGGATCTCTCAGCCACAGTGGCGGAAAGGTTGGAGCGGCTGAGGTCTCTCAAGACCGACGCACCCCCCGGAGTCCCCCTATCCGAGCTGATCAATCGATTCACTGGGTATCGGACCCCGGACCTCAGGGAAGCAGCCTGGGATCGTCTGTCCGGAAGCGATCTCTCTGACCTTGTCGACCAGGACCTGCTCAACGAGGCGTTCTATCTGTACGAATGGGGCCGCCAGTTTGATGGCCTGGACCTCGAGATCTACCGACTGACCTACAGTGAGCTGTTCTATCTCCCCGAAAGACGATCCACCGCCATCCTGATCTCAGAGCGCATAATGGAACAGCAGCTATCCTGGACGAGAGAGCTCATCCCCGTCTACAGGGACTTCCTCTCTTCGACTCAATGAAATCTCATGTGAGATCCACTCACCGGACAGGAAGCAGCAGGTTGCTGACGCTCTGGGGAGCTCCCCGAGATGAACGCGCTCACGCCGGGGGCCCGCCAGCGCCGAGGACTGGTGGCGGGAACGCCTTTCCCGTGATGCTCTCCGCGACACTTTGGGCAGGAGCCTGACCGTCACCTGATCGGTGGGCGATGCAAAGCGGCGGAGTGTCGTTCCATCGTGGGACCAGCGGGGAAGTCGTTGCGCAGCCGGCGCAGGGGTGGTCAAAGTGCCGGC
>JASFRP010000363.1:0-4647 GCA_050114895.1 Gemmatimonadota bacterium | reverse complement strand
GCATCATGCTAATATCCCAGCACACTGAACCAACATTCCCTCGATCCTCGTAAGGACGGTCCGACATGCCGGACTCTTCACACCTCGATCTCAGCCGTCGGGAGCGCCAGATCATGGACGTGATCTATGCCCGGGGCTCCGCAACCGTCCGGGATGTCCTGGACGCCATGCCCGATCCCCCTGGGTACTCGGCGGTGAGGGCCATGCTCCGGATCCTGGAGGAGAAGGGTCACCTGGAGCACCGCCAGGACGGACCACGCTACGTCTACGAGCCCGTGGTCCCCAGGGAGGAGGCCCGGGAGTCCGCACTGAAGAGGCTGCTGGGAACCTTCTTCGATGGATCGACGGAGAGGGCTGTAGCGGCCTTGCTGGACCTCTCGTCAGCGGACCTCGGCCAGGAGGAGCTGGATCGTCTCGCCGCGATGATCGAGGTAGCCCGGAAGGAGGGGCGTTAGTCATGGAGATCCTGTCTACTCTCTTCGCGTGGCTCGGAGACCTCCTGGCCGGCACTCAGCCCGTGGTGGTGGACCTGGGGATCAAGGGCTCGGTCCTCCTCCTCCTGGCTTACCTGACCGTCATGGGGCTCCGGAGCGCCTCGGCGGCGGCCCGGCACCTGGTGTGGACCGCGGCCCTGGCAGGACTGGTGGCCCTTCCCCTCGTCTCCGTCGCCGCGCCGGAGTGGCGGCTTCCCGCCGTGCCGGGACTGGACAGAGTGTGGAACGGAATGCCGGACGCCGAGCCGCCCCCTGAGGCTGCGCCCGCGCCGACGATGGCCGGGTCCCAGGGCGCCGAGGCGTCGTCCACGGTGCCGCCGGCGCCTGCCACACGGTCGGCGCGGGCGGATGCGGCGCCGGAAATGGAGATCCCACCTCCATCCGCCCTTCCCGCCCCAAGGGATCCGCAGGCCCCTGAAACGGGCCGGGAGGCCCGCCGTTGGCCGGCGGTCCCGGCGATGGGCCCAGAGGCCCTGGGGTGGGGCGCCTGGGGGGTCGTCGCCTGGCTGGTGGGTCTCTCCCTGGTATTGCTGTGGAGCGCCGCGGGCCACCTGGACACCTGGTGGGTCGCCCGCTCCGCCCGCAGGATGACGCAGGGACGAAGCCACCAGCTCCTGCGCCACCTGTGCGGGGAGATGGGGATCACGGCGCCGGTGGCGCTCCTGGAAGGGGATCCCGACGCCATGCCCCGCACCTGGGGTCTGCCGCCCAGCGTTCTGCTTCCTTCCAGAGCCCGGAACTGGTCCGACGACAAGCTGCAGGCGGTGCTGGTGCACGAGCTGGCTCACGTGAAGCGCCACGATTGGGTGCTTCAGGTCGTCGCCCAGGCCGCGGAGGCGCTGTATTGGTTCAACCCGCTGGTGTGGTATGCCGCCCGCAGGATGCGCATCGAGCGGGAGCGGGCCTGCGACGATCTGGTCTTGATGCACGGATCCCGGGCCTCGGAATACGCCGCGCATCTCCTGGACATCGCCCGGTCCATGAAGGCCCGCCCCTTCACCCCCGCCGCCGGCCTCGCCGTGGCCCGGAAATCTCAGCTGAGCCGCAGACTCCTGGACGTCCTCGACGCCACCCGGCGCAGGGCGGCGGTCTCGCCGGGTCTGGCGGCGGCAGTATGGCTGGCGACCGCCCTGGTGGTGATCCCCGTGGCGGGGGCGGCCAGCGCCACAGACGAACCGGCTCCCGAGACGGCGGGTGAGTCCTGGGGCGGGTCGGCGGCCGAGGCTTCGTCGGCCGGCTTCATCGACGTCCGAGAGGCGCCGGAGTCTCCGAAGTCCACCGGCGCCGGGTTCTCCCAGGCCTGGGTGGGAGCCCCAGACCGGACCGGATCCGGGAATCCGTCCACCCAGGTCCCGCAGTGTGACTGGTATCGCCGGGGCGCCGACGTCTCCACCTCCATGAACGTGAACGACGACCGGATGGAGCTCCGGATCCAGATGGACGACTGCCGCCTCACAATCGAGGCCAGGGGTGACGTCGAGTTCAACTCCCAGGAGACCGACGTCGTGTCCATCTCACAGGGCGGCTATTTCGAGATCGAGGAGAGGGAGGGCGCCGACCGGCGGCGCCTGGAGCTACAGCCGTCCGATGAAGGGGGCGTGGAACGCAGGTGGCTCGTGGATGGCAACTCGCAAGCGTACGATCAGGCTGCCCGGGAGTGGTTCGCGGATCTCCTCCCGGTCCTCTTCCGCCGAGCGGGATTTCAGGCCGAGGAGAGAGCGGCCAAGATCCTGGACCATCAGGGTGTGTCGGGGTTGGAGCAGGAAATCGCCCAGATCCCCTCGGACTACGTGGCCAGGAAGTACTACGAGGTTCTCTTGACCCGGGGAAACCTGAGCGACGCCCAGCTCCGGGACGCTGTGAGGCAGGCGGGGCGGGACCTGGAGTCGGACTACGAGCTGGCCGAGCTCCTCATCGAGGTCGCCGAGGAGCACCCGGCAGACGAGTCCGTGCAGATCGCGTACGTGGAGGCGGCGGGGTCCATCGAGTCGGACTACGAGACCCGTCGGGTCCTGGACGCGGCTCTTGCCCGGTCCGGGCTGAGCCAGGAGGTGGCCCAGGCCATGTTGGAGCTGGCCACCGGAATCGATTCGGACTATGAGCTGGCGGAGCTCCTCCTGGCGATGCTGGAGCGGCATCCCGTGGAGGAGACTCTGACGCCACAGTTCTTCGGCGTGCTGGAGACCATCGATTCGGACTACGAGCGGGCCAGGGTCCTCAAGGCTGCCTTGGACCGGGGTGCCCCCAGTCAGGCGGTTCTGGACCTGGCGCTGGAGTCGGCGTCCCAGATCGACTCGGATTACGAGTTGGCGGAGCTGCTCCTCTACGTCGGCGAGCGCTACCCCACCGACCGCTCCCTGCCCGACGCGTTCCTTCGCAGCGCCAGCTCCATCGAGTCGGACTACGAGCGGGGCCGGGTGTTGAGCGTCCTGATCGAGCAGGGCCCCATGGGCAACGCCTCTCTGGCGCAGGTTTTGGACCTCTGCGCGGGGATGAGCTCCGACTACGAGCTGGCGGAGCTGCTCATCAAGCTCGCCGATAATCAGCAGCTGGATGAGGAGATCCAGGACCGGTACGTGGAGGTGGCCGCGGGGATGTCCTCGGAGTACGAGCGGGACCGGGCTCTGGCAGCACTGGTCCGCAGCCAGGGTGGCTTCGTGTTCGCGCCCTGAGGGGAGGGGATTGAACGGAGGGCAGGCCATCGCAACGGATGCCCTGCCCCACGCGCCCTGAGGGACTCGAACCCCCAACCACCTGATCCGAAGTCAGGTACTCTATCCGATTGAGCTAAGGGCGCTGACCAAATCTCGGTCCACAAGCTCCTCTGCGCTACTCCCCGCCGGCCGAGCATCCTTTGTCGAAGACCACCCTCCACCTCCCGTCCGCTTCCAGGCGCCAGACCGAGTTGAAGGTGGCCACCACGGTCCCCTGGGGGTCCTTCACGGGCCCGGAGCTGTGGGCCAGAGCCCCCGAGGGGAGGACCTCCACCACCTCGGGCTCCCAGGAGAAGGGAGCTTCAGCCTCCTCGAAGAGGGGCCTCCATCCCTCCACGACGGCGTCCCTGCCTCGAAGGATTCCGGACCCTCCGAAGAAGACGGCTTCCTCAGAGACAAAGGTGGAGAAGGCCTCCAGATCCCTGTCCGCCATGGTCTTCGCGAAGGCTCGTTCCGCCGAACGAACCTGCTCCTGAAGGTCTTGTGGCACGTCGAGCCCCCCCGCGGCCAGAGATGCGGCCACCATCAGCCAGGGTAGTGTCATCGGCCGGAGCCTCCTTCCCTTCGTCGAACGGATGCCCTGTGATCCCTCAGTTATCCCGCAAGGCCTCCCGGGGGATCCATGGCGACGCTTCGCCCTGGCGCGTCAACGCAGGGCGCTCAGGTGGCCGAGGGCGAGGCCCGGGACCCGCTCAAAGTGCTTTTGATTGCGGGTCAGGAGGATGGCCCTGTGAGCACGACAGATCCCCGCAATCAGGCAATCGGCCGTCGGGAGCGGTGTTCCGGAGGAATCCAGATGGCGTCGAATCTCGGCGGCCTCCTCGGCTGACTGCTCGGTAAGCGGGAGGATCCTCAGGGCGGCCAGGAGGCTGCCCACGACATCCTGTTCCCGGGTGGTCTGAGCTCCGCTCAGGAGCTCGAACGCTGTGATGGAGGTCGTGAAAAGAGGCCCGGCCTTGAGCTCCAGTGCGATACGGGCCACCGCCGGTTCCCGGCCTCGAAGGGCGTCGATGAGGACATCGGTGTCGGCGACGATCATCGCCAGCTGCCCCGGAGGTCCTTCGCGACGGCCTCGAGGTGGCTTGCAGCGTCCTCGTCCAGGCTGCCCAGCACGGCAAGAGCGTCCCGGACCCGATCCTCCTGTGCGTCGACGTCCTCCAGATACTTCTCCAGAGCTTCAGTGACCAGGACCGAGAAGCCTTTCTCTCCCCGCCGAGCAGCGAGCTCCAGAAGACGGGCACGGTGCTCGTCGGAGATTTCTATGGTCGTTCTCATGATACGAACCTAATCGGCATGCATGTGCATGTCAAAGAGGGGCTCACTCCTCCCCCAGCGTCTTCACCGGATCCACCCGGGTGGCTCTGCGGGCCGGAATCAGCAGGGCCACGGCCGCCACCGCCGCCAACACCACCGGCACGGCGGCGAAAACCCCCGGATCC
>JASFRP010000362.1:0-4651 GCA_050114895.1 Gemmatimonadota bacterium | reverse complement strand
GGGCGCGGCAGACCTCTCGATGCGCACGAGACAGCTTCAGACGCTTGTGGTCGGTCCAGTGCTCGAACTCGGTGGTTACGGAGAGGCCCCATCCGTGGAGGAACGGGCCATGGTAAAGGGCCAGGGCGGACTGGACGGCCTCAGGGCCGGCCCCTTCCGAGGCGGCCAGGAATTCCAGGGCATCGACCCGGACACGAGGGCCGACCCGGAGATGCTCCCCCTGGGAGCTCACCCAGTCGTCTCCGAGGTCCTGGCGGAGACGGTATAGGGTCTGGCTCAGGGTATGCCGGGCTCGATCCGGGGCCTGTTCCGGCCAGAGGATGCCCGTGATCCGGTCCCGGGTGACCTCTCCTTCCACAGCCAGGAGGAGCAGGAGGGCAGCCCGGACGGGCTGCTCTCTCAAGCTGGCGGATTCCCTATCGTCTACGCGGACCCGGAGCCCGCCCAGTGTGTCGATTCGGATATCCATGGCACTGGCCACGTGGGAGTCGATATCTCCTTCATAACCTCCTTTCCACAAACAGACCAGAACGGAGGTGGAAATCAGACCTGAAAGCCTGTTACAGGGCTGGGAATCCGACGGTGGCCGGCGCCAGGGCCGGGTCGGTCACGTCTTTCAAGGGTCACCCCGGGGGACCCGACTGGCTTCCCGACCGGGTAGCCTATCAGGCCAGCTCCTTCAGAAGCTCGAAGACCAGAATCCGCTCCACCTCCATCTCGTCCGTGGCGCGCCCCAGGATGTAGTCGGAGCCGATCTCGTAGACCTCCAACCCATTGGGGAGGGTGACCCGGCCCAGCCAGACCCCGCCGGGGTCGAAGACGGACCACTGGCGGGGCCCGTCCTCCACCACCGGGAATTCCTCCGCCCACAGGTTCATCTCCGAGTCCAGCACGGTGCTGGCGTACGGGGGAACGATCTCCGGATAGGGCAACTCCTCGATCATGCGGAGGACTCGAGGCTCGACGCTCGCCTCCTCCATCTCGCCCCGTTCCTCTTCGATCCGGCGCTCCTTGTCCCGACTGGCCATCTCCGGCGTCACCCGGGTAGGCTCCAGAGTCCGCCGGATCAGCATCTCCAGGCTCCCGGACTCGCCATAGACCGAGATCTCGTCCGCATCGCCGGTGGACACGTACGTCCTGGTTCCCCCGACGCTGATGGAGGTCACTCTGCCGAAGGGTGGGTCCGTGCTCACCATCCCCCAGGGGCCCCAACGAGCCTGGAACTTCTCCGAAGACTGAATACCCCGGATGCTGCAGGCCAATGCGTGGTCCACCCCGTAGCGGAAGAGGGTCATGGGATTCCGAACGACGCCCTCCTGGATCGGCTCCCCCGGCTCCGACACGGGATACTCGAAGACGTACATCAGGAGGGAACGGTCCGCGAAGACCCCGCCAAAGAAGTGCTGCTGGTCGGGACCATCGAGGCTGAAGGACCGGACGAAGCGACCATCCGGTGCGAAGACGGAGACCAAACGGCCGTAGATGTCCCAGGTAATGAGCGTGTCACCGGCGACCCGCGTCACGGCCCTGAGGGCCCTTGCGCCCCGGAATTCCCCGGGTCCACCGCCGATGGAGCCCACTGTCCGGAGAAAAGCGCCCCCCCGATCGAAGAATCGGAGCTCCCCGCTGGAGGAGTTCCCCACGACGACAGTGCCGTCGTCCAGCCGGGTGGCGTCGAGAGCCTGGAAAAGCTCGTGGGCCGGGTCTCCCCGGACCTCTCCGATGGAGGTGATCACCCGGCCCACCTGCCACTCCGAACCGGGCGCCCACTGGGGCTCCGTGTTCTCGAGGATGGGGATGCCTGCGCTGTCACGCACGATGGGCGGAGTGCGGTGGGGGGGAGCTGCCGCCTCCCCTCCTCCCTCCCCACCTCCCGAGCAGCCGAGGGTCAGCAAGAGGATCATCGAAGCGGAAGGGGGGAGGGATCTGCTCCAGAGCTTCAGGGCCGGCAGCAGCGATTTCATCGCCGTGCTCCTTTTTCGGGAGGGGCGGGAGGTTGGCTCCGGGCGACAGCCGAGCACACCTCTCGTTACGCTGTTGCCTATGGACCCTTTCTGTGTCGTCCCTTTGACCTGGGTCGGGAAGCTGCAGTTGCCTGGCACGGGGAGGCGGGTACTTGGCTGCGCGGGTGCGACAAGAGCCAGGGCGATGCCGATGGCTTCCGCCCGACCCGTTCCGGACGGAAGGTCTGGCCCAGACGAGAGAATCCGGCGACACGCGGATTGGCGGGCGGACAGGAGCCAGTGCGTTCTCAAGGCGTAGACCTGTCGGTGGAGCTGCCGGGCAAGCCATGCCGTGGCACCGCTGATGCCTTTCGACCCCCAATGGAGGACGGCCTATGCGTCTCGGCTCCCATCTCCCCGTCTCGTCTGCCCCGGGCAGATCGGGTCGGGCACTCCCGAGGATTGCGCCTCTCGTCTTGGGGCTTCTGGCCGGCGGCGTTCTCACGGGGTGCTCGCCGGACGGACAAACGGCCGGAGGCGCCGGGGCGACTGACTGGACGCCCGACTGCGAGATCCGGGGATATCCCTGTACCTGGGGAGAGGTGGAGGAGGAGGTCCTCACCCGCTCCGACCTCCTGGGCGAGCTGGCCTCGCTGATGATGACCGGGGGAAGCGACGCCGACGAGATCGCGTCGTTCCTGGCCGAGGACTCCGCAGTGGCCGAGATCGAAGTCTATGGTTCCCGGGTGCGGTTCAGGGTGGACGGCGGCCGTCCCGGATGGATCCTTCCTCCGGACGAGTTGGATCACCATCGCCCCGATCTCGCGGAGCCGGATCCGGGCGGACCGGCGGAGGTAGCCGTGGGTGCACCGGCGGTTACCCGCTGGGGTCCACCCCGACCCCCTGCTGAGAGACCGCACTCCGCCTCCCTCGGGTCCCTTGGGCGCTGGCTGGGTCCGGCCGAGCTCCTGGCCAGTACCACTGCCCCTCAATCGAGGGAGGTCCCGAGGCAGGGGATCGCCGCCCGGGAACCGGGGAATGGAAAGAAGGCCCTCCTCCTCTCCCCCTTTGCCTGGCAATGGATGGGGAGGGTCTCCGACCCGGCGTTCGATTCCCTGCGGGGGGTCCGGGATTACCGAAGCGAAGAGGGCGGGTCGGTCGTCTACCACGCGGATTCCGACTCCCTGGCGGACGAGGCGCCGGGGCAGGGACCGCACCGCTGGACCGACAATGTCCTCCTCGACGACTTCCTCCACTGGAACGACTACAACGTGGTGGTTCTGGTCACCCATGGCTGGATCTGGAAGTGCGACCCGGGCACAAAGCAGGCTTCCGTGCCGGCCCCAGGCCGTCGTCGGCCGGGAGACCGGAGCAGTTGGACGGTATATGACCGGCACTGGGAGGAGGCCTGGGCCCGGGATCGGGACCCGGACGATCCCACCACATCGGTCAACGAATTCGAATACTGTCCGGTGGTCTGGGCCGGCCGGGCCAAGCGGGCCGACTACAGCGCTTATCCAGGTGTCGAGGTGGCGTACTTCGCCCCGGTCCTGGACTTCGGGGAGGAGCAACCGGACGAGCCCGACACGAGGTATCCCCTGGAGAGTTGGGATCGCGTCGGATATGATCGCCCCTCGCACCCGGGCCTGACCCCGGAGGAGGCCGCCTGGTGCAGGGCCGAGATCGACCGCGGAGTGGAGAACCCCACCACGGCGGGTGGCCGGAAGCCCTGCACCCTGCCGAGGTGGAGGTATCGGCGCCGGATGGTGGGTCTGACCATGCCCTTCTTCAGAGACCGCTACCCGAAGGGATTGGATCATACCATCGCGTTCGTCGCCGCCTGCTTCTCCGGCTTCAACTACTATCTCCTGGACCATCTGACCGGTTTCAAACAGGGGCCCGGCAACGAGAACGTCGCCGCCTTCGGGTTCTCCACCCTGGGGAATTACCAGAGGGACTACGCCACGGCGATTCCCAAGATGATCTCCCTCCTGGACTCCGGTTACCACGCCTCGAAGATCCTGAACGAGATGCGGTTGGTCTCACCGCAGCTTGTGGGTCGAGCCTTCGGGTCCCCCGGCAGTGGGGCTGCGGCTGCCCACGGGCGCGACGTCGTGGAGCTCATCGTGCCCGGAGCCCACACAGAACTGGAAGACGGGGCTTCCATCAGGGTCCGGGGCACGCCGGGGGACGGCAGGCCGGACTCCCTGGAGCTCCGTGCGACGGTGATCGGGGTCTCCGATCGGGAAGCGCTGGAGGAGATCAGGATGAAGGTGGCCGAGGTGGATTCCAGGGGCTCTTCAGATTGGCTCGTACCTTCGACGGAGACGGAGAAGGTGGGCGCCTTCGAGGCCCCGATCCCGGTGCCCCTGGGGCGAGACTTCGAAGATGGGGAGGTCGTGGACCTGGAGATCCAGGCCGAGTTGCCCGGAGGTGACCTGACTCGATGGGTCTACGAGGACCTGGTCCTCTCCAACTGCTTCTGGACCGCTTCCATCAGCGGGCCCGGTGTGAGCCGCTCCGTGACGGCCTCGTGGGGGAACGTGTCCACGGACGAGTCGGCCCGGATCATGACCATGGTTCCACACACCGTCGTCCTCGACGAGGACCCTCAGCCGGAACCGCCATGGACCGTGATCGATCTCGTGAGCGTGGGGTCCTACGCAGGACTCAGCGACCCTCGAGCCATGGAGGAGGTGACGGGATTG
>JASFRP010000361.1:0-4666 GCA_050114895.1 Gemmatimonadota bacterium | reverse complement strand
GGGTCCTGATCCGCGCCGAGGAGGGCCGAGCCCAGGGGATCGAACTCTTCGCCAGGGGCCCGGGCAACGGTGCCTTCACCTGGTCCGCCAGCTACGCCCTGGCAAAGGTGGAGGAGAAGGTGGACCGCCGGTGGGTTCCCAGGCCCTTCGATCAGCGTCACGCCGTGAACCTCCAGCTGGGGTGGAGGCCCACCCCGGACTGGTCGGTGAGCGTCGGGTGGATCTATCATTCGGCCTGGCCCTGCACGGCCCAGGACTTTCGCCTGGACCGGACGGTGAACGGGTACGGTTTCCTGGTACGGGAGTTCGGCGCTTTGAACGGGGAGCGGTTGATCCCCTATCGCCGGATCGACTTCCGGGCGTCCCGGACCTTTCGCCTGGAGAAGGGCGAGCTACTCTTCTATGTGGACGTGTTCAACGCGGCGAACCGGGAGAACCCCCAGTCCACGGATTACGAAGCCTGGATCCTGGACGACGGAAGCCTGATGACGGATCGCGGGATCCACCACCAGCTGGAAATGCTGCCCTCCTTGGGAGTCCGTTGGGTCTTCTAGGGAATCGGCGGGAGACCCGCCGGGGTCCCGGGACCGGACTTGAGACGCAGGAAGGAGCGCCAGCGACTTGAAGAAGATCCGGCGCCGCCTCGGGCGGTACCTGACCACGGGGCTCGTGCTCCTCGCAGCCGGGTCGTGCGACGACCTGGGTCCGTCCGGGCCCAGGGGACCGGGCACCATCCACGTGGATCTCGTCTCACCCAACGGGGCAGAGGGGTCCGCCGTGTTCGAGGTGGTGGGTGGCCGGGGGCTGGGGATCGTCACCACCACCGGTGGAGACGTCTACCACGAGCACGGGACGGACCTTACCAGGGTGGTGGTGATTCTCGACGTCCCGGGGTCCATCGGCTTCCGCATCCAGTCGGAGAACGTGCGTCATCTCCCGCAGGTCACGGTGAGCCAGGTCGCCGATGGGAACGACCAGCTCAGGGGGTCTCTCTCGGGGTATGAGGTGGAGGTCGTCCCGCTGGCGGATGAGGGGGTCGGATGAAGAGCCGGAGCGGGTGGATGGCCGCGTTGGTGGTGGGTCTGATGCCCTGCCTCGCACCCCAGCTCTCCGGACAGGGCGTCGAGGCGCCTCGTCCCGGAACGCAGCGGGTCCCGCCCCAGTCGTTCCTGGAGCGCCTCCGGGCCTACGAAGAGACCCGCCCGGTCGCGACCGGATGGATCGCCCGGACGGCCCGCGCCATGGACACGTCTGAATCTCTCACCGGCACCATGCCGGTGGCCGTGGTCCTGGCCCTTTTCGCCGACTCGCCGGAGCCCCACGTGTCGGCTCAGGAGGTCCAGGCGGCCCTCTTCGACGGACCCAGCGCCTACGGTACCGTCAGCGAGTTCTACGCGGAGGCCTCCGGGGGTCGGTTCGGCATCACCGGCCAGACCACCCCCTGGATCCGGACGAGCCTCACAATGACGGAGGTGGTGGGGTCGGAGTATGGGCTGGGAGAGGATGCCCGGACCGGGCAATACCTCCTGGAGGCGGTGGCTGCCGCGGACGAGTACCTGGACTTCTCCCAGTTCGACAACGACGGACCCGACGGCATTCCCGATAGCGGGGACGACGACGGGGTGGTGGATGCGGTCGCCGTCCAGTTCCTGGAGGTGTCCGCCTCCTGCGGAGGCCCGTCCATCTGGCCTCACCGGGCCAGCATCGAATACTGGACGAGTGGAACCCCCTACGAGAGCCAGGACGTGGGGTACGATGGCACCCCCATCCTGGTCTCGGACTACACGACCCAGGGAGCCACGGATTGCGGCGGGATCCAGGTCCAGAACGCCACCACCATCTCCCACGAGCTGGGGCATGTGCTGGGCCTCCCGGACCTCTACGACCGCTCTCAGGGCATCACCCCCGAGCGGCGCCGGTGGGTGGTGGGGTGCTGGTCCCTGATGGCGGCGGGAGCCTGGGGGTGCGGGAGCGACGACCGGGAGGGGTGGTTCCGTCCTACCCACTTCGGCGCGTGGGAGAAGGTTCTCCTGGGGTGGGTCTCCGCGGTGGAACCGGGGGAGCCGGCGCTGGACCTGTCCTTCTTCCTGGAACCGGTACAGGCGGGACAGGAGGTATTGAAGATCCTCCTGGAGCCGGACGTGGCCCCGGCCAGCAGCGAGTACCTCCTGGTGGAGTACCGGACGCAGGAGGGGTTCGACGTCGACCTCCCGGCATCGGGTGTTCTCGTGTACCACGTCGACCCGAAGCTCAACGGGAACTGGCCCTGCGAGACGTGTCCTCAGCACTACAGGGTCGGGCTCCTGGAGGCCGACGGGAACGACGGCCTGAGGCGCACCTTCCTGGAGGGTGGAAATCGGGGGGAACCCGGAGACGCATGGGGGGTGGATGGACCCGGAACGCTGACCCCGGGGACCTACCCGTCGACTCGCCTGACCTCCGGCGCCTCCTCGCCCGTGACGATCTACCGCATCGCCGTCGAAGGGGGCCAGGCCCGGATCGAGCTCTCCACCCGGGAGGTTCCCCAGGGGAGTCTTTTCCAGGGATTCCTCCAGACAGGGGTCACGCCGTTGACGGCGGAGGAGCGGAGCTACCTGGACGCCCACGGAAACGGAAACGGACAGTATGACGTCGGGGACCTGAGGGCGTACCTGAAGCGCTAGGTGTGAACAAGGTCCTTGTCGCCGACAGCTAGGCCCCGGCCGCTGACCCCGCCACGATCAAAGACAGGAGCCCACGCTGGAGACCGTCAGTCTAGAAATCGGGGGATTCATCCTCCTCCATCCTACCACCGTCGTCACCAGCCTCCTGTTGGCCCTGGAGTGCTGGATCCTCTTTCGCCGGCTGCGGCCTGCCGGAGGCCCTCCCTGGGTCAGGGAGGTGCTGGGGGACGATCTCGGGGACCTTCCGGATCCGGGGGCCGGTAATTTGAGAGCCGGATCCTGGTCCGGATTCTTCTTCTTCACGGGGATCGCCACGCTGGTGGGAGCCGCCAAGCACGGGATTCCCCATTACCTGGCCCCGGTCCCCTTCGCGCTCACCACCTTCGCCAGCGGCTTCGGGAGCGGAATCGGGGTCCTCTATGCGGAGGTGGCCACCCTACAGGCCCACGTGGATCTGGGTCCGCTCCGGCGTTGGCTCCGGCGAGGAGCACTGGCGCAGCTGGCTCTCTTCGCCCTCGTCCTCGCCCTGAACCGGTCCTTCATCGTGGTGACGGTGAATACGGCGCTGGGCCTCGTGCCGGTAATGGTGGCCGAATGCCTGGCCTTCCGAAGAGGGTACCGGGGGAGCGGGTGGGTGGCGGGGGGGCTGGCGTTCTCCTCCATGACGGCCCTCGTCTACCTCCTGAAGGTCTCGATCCACCCCTGGTTCGACCACATCGACCTGGCACACGTCATGATGATGGCGAGCCTGCTCGCGGTCTACCGGGGCGTGCGGGTGTCCCGGGAGGTGCCCGCAAAGGTCAGGGGGTAAGCCGGACCGGGCCAGGACCCGCTGGTCGGGCCTCAGTCCCCTTCCAGAGATCAGTCCCCTTCCAACGACAGGAGCGAGTCTTCCGCTCCCGGCACCAGTCTCCGCCTGTCCGCCCTCTTTGCCATGGCCACGGAACCGGATGCCAGGACCGCCCCGACCCCACCGTTGATGACGAGGGGGCCCAGGAAGAAGGCCAGGGGCGCGCCGAATGCCAGGGGGATGGAGGTCACCAGAATCCCTCCGGCCGCTCCCCAGAGGGCCACCCGTTTGAGGGACAGGTCGGCCAGGGTGTGCTTCCTCTCCGCGACGCTGAGGATGACCGCGAATGAAGCCCCGGCGATGAACCCTCCGATGGAGTTGCTCAGGGCGAGTCGGAGGATAGAGGCTAGAGGAAACCCTGCCACCGCACCCAGGAGTCCTCCCAGGCCGATCCAGGCGGCAGCCCAGGTCAGCCCGGTCCCCACGATTCCCCGGATTCGCCTCAGTAGCCTGTCCATTCTCTCGCCTCCCGCCGTAGCCTTACCTCCATGTCCCTCCTGACGAGCCGGCGCTTTCCCGGGTTTCGACGTGCCGGCCCTCCACGCCCCGCAGCGAGCTTGGTCCGGTCCTTCATTGGCTGCCACACGGGCTTGACCCAGTCTGCGGACTCCACGAGGTTGGAACACATTGTTGCAACAAACGGAGAAGTGGTATGACCGACACCCTCGAATCTCCCGGATCCGTTCCCCCGACTGTGACACCGGGCCGGCGCCAGGAGGGACCCCGGATGCCTGATCCCTCGGACCTCGACCTCTTGGCCGAGGTCGGGGATGTCGCCTACTTCCAGGTGGACGAACACCGCGACATCGTGGCGGTGAGCCCGGCTCTCGAGCGAATCACGGGCTTCCGGGCCGAAGACGTGATAGGCCGATCCTGCCTCACCATGATCCGTTGCCGCGAGTGCCTCCGGGGGTGCGCGGTCTTCACGGACAAGGCCGTCAAGGATGTTCCTCTCACTCTCTATCGAGCCGATGGGTCCACGGTGGACGTCCGTAAGTCCGGCCGGGCCTTCGTGGATGGCGACCATGTCGTGGGGGCCATCGAGACCGTGAAAGTGGTGGGAGGTTCTGGCTCTCCCGAGCCTGGCAAGACTCCCCCGGAGTTGGACACTCTCCTGGGGGCCCTGGGCCGCTACTTCATCATCGCCGACGGC
>JASFRP010000360.1:0-4675 GCA_050114895.1 Gemmatimonadota bacterium | reverse complement strand
GTAGAGGATCGGTCAGTCGCCCCGCACCCTCGCCACCACCATGTCCCCCATCTCCGACGTCCCGATCCCGCTGCGGGCGTCGGCCGACGGAACCGCTCCGCTGGTGAGGAGGTTCCCCACCGCCGTGTCGATCCGAGAGGCAGCGGAGGTCTCCCCCAGGTAGTCCAGCATCATCTGGATGGCACCCACCATCCCCAGGGGACACGCGATGTTCTTCCCGGCGTGCTTGGGAGCCGAGCCATGGATGGGCTCGAACATGGAAGTCTTCCCGGGGTGGATGTTCCCGGAGGCGGCGATCCCCATCCCCCCCTGGAGCATGGAGGCCAGGTCCGTGATGATGTCCCCGAAGAGATTGGTGGTGACGATGACGTCGAACCACTCTGGGTTCTTGATCATCCACATGCAGCAGGCGTCCACGTAGGCATGGTCCGTGGCCACCTCGGGGAAGTCCCGGGCCACCGAGGCGAAGGCCCGGGTCCAGATGTCCTGGGGCCGTATGGCGTTGGCCTTGTCCACCAGGGTGACCTTGGGCTCATGCGCCGGACCCTTGTCCCCGGCTCTCTTGCGGGCGAGATCGAAGGCGTAGCGGGAAGCCCTCTCGCACCCCTTCCAGGTGTAGACGCCGTTGACCAGGGCCACCTCGTCGGGAGTGTTCTTCTTCAGATGCCCCCCGATCTGGGAGTACATCCCCTCGGTGTTCTCTCGAACGACGATGAAGTCGATGTCTTCAGGCCCCTTCCCCTTCAGAGGGCACAGGTGCTCGGCATAAAGCTTGATGGGCCGGAGGTTGATATAGAGATCCAGGCCGAAGCGGAGACCCAGGATCACGGCACGCTCCACCAGCCCCGGCTCCACGTCGGGATGTCCGATGGCGCCCAGCAGGAAGGCGTCCAGCGTCCGCCATTCGTCGATGACGGAGTCCGGGACCAGCTCTCCGGTCTTCAGGTAGTGCTCGCTATCGTAGGGGTATTCCACCAGCTCGTACTTGAAACCCTCCACTTCGGCCGTAGCCTCCAGGACCTTCAACCCTTCCCGCATGACCTCGGGGCCGATGCCGTCGCCCCCCAGGACTCCGATGTTGTAGGATTTCATTCCGCTTTCTCCGCCAGCCAAGTGTGTGACCCCCTCTCCGAGCACAAAGCGATGACAAGCTACTCCTTCCCTTCCTGATCCGCGACCGCATCCTCCTCGAAGCGGCCAGAGAGGTTCCAGACCCCTCCCACCACCACCCGGGGATAGGCCTCTTCCAGGACCTGGCACAGCTCCTCCAGGGGCAGGTCGGCGTACCGCCCCCGGTCGTTGACGTACTCCATGAACCGGTTTCCCTCCATGTCAGCCTGGTGGAAGACGGAGTCGTTCTCCCCGTCGAACTCCAGGGGTGCCACACCGAAGCGCTGGCACAACGAGCGGTTGAAGGCGGGGGTGGCCTTGATCCACCGCTTATCCAGATAGAGCTCGGTGAAGCCGTGGAAGACGAACAGGTCGGTGCCCATGGCCCTCCAGAGCCTCTCCGTGGTGAGGTGGTTGCGGACGTCGGCGAACCCCAGCCGGGAGGGGATTCCCCACACCCGGGCAGCCCCGGCCAGGAGCATGGCTTTCGGTATGCAGAAGCCGTATCCCCGGTCCAGGATGGCGCTGGCCCGCATGGCCTCGGGGCTCAGGTCGATTCGGTAGGGATCGTAGGGGAAACCGTCCCGAACGGCGTAATAGAGGGCCACGGCCCGGCTCCGGTCCCCCGTCTCCCCTCCCACGACCTCTCTTGCGAAACGCAGGATGGGCGGGGCGTCCGAATCGATGAAGCGACCCGGGCGAAGGTACTCGGTGAGTCCTTCATGCCTGGATGACACGGAAACCCTTTGTGGTGAGCGTTCCTGGAGCGTAGAGTGTCTCCTATGTATACGGCACCGGGCCCGACCCAGCGAGACGCTGGCCCGACGGGCCCGGCCGTCTTCCACGCCTGGATCCGGAAAGAGGGGGAACCGTGCCGAAGAAGTTGATGTCGGGAAACGAGGCCATCGCCCAGGGGGCATGGGAGGCCGGGGTCTCGTTCGCCGCAGGGTACCCCGGCACTCCCAGCACAGAGGTCCTGGAGACCCTGTCGAAATACGACGGAGTGGCCGCGCACTGGTCCACCAACGAGAAGGTGGCGTTCGACGAGGGAATGGGGTCGGCGCTGGGAGGCGTTCGAAGCCTGGTGACCATGAAGCACGTGGGCCTCAATGTGGCTGCCGATCCCTTCATGGTCTTCCCCTACGGAGGTACGAATGCCGGGTTCGTCGTCCTGGTGGCTGACGATCCGGGGATGTACTCCTCCCAGAACGAGCAGGACAGCCGTTACTTCGCGAAGATGGGGAAGGTCCCCCTCCTGGAACCGTCCGACGCAGCCGAGGCCCAGGAGATGATCCGGTTCGCGTACGAGCTCAGCGAGCGGTTCGCCTCACCGGTCATGTTCCGGACCACCACGCGCCTGGCTCACACCCGGGGAATCGTCGAGCCGCGCCACCGCACGGAGGTCCCGAAACGCGCGTTCAAAAGGAACTCCCAACAGTATGCGATTCCTGTGTACGCCCGGTTCCGGCGCCCGGAGTTGGAGGCGAAGCTTGCGCGCCTTCGGGAGTTCGCGGAGGAGTACCAGGGCAATGTCATCGAGGAAGGGGATCCGCAGTTGGGCGTGGTCACCCACGGAATCCCCTATCAGTATGTGAAGGAGGTGGCGCCCCAGGCCACGGTGTTCAGGCTGGGGATGATCTACCCGCTTCCGGAAGAAAGGCTGAAGGAGTTCTGTGCCCGGTTCGAAACCGTGTATGTCGTGGAGGAGAGCGAGGGGTTCATCCAGGAGGAGATGGCGGGCTTCGGAATCGGGAACCTGGTGGGAAAGGAGCGGTTCACGAACATCGGCGAGCTCAGCGCCGACCTGGTGGCCGCCGGCCTGACCGGAGCGTCGATTCCCGGAGATTTCGCGGGGGAGGTGCCGATCCTGCCTCGGCCCCCCAGGATGTGTGCCGGGTGCCCTCACTCGGGGACGTTCAGCGCTCTCCGGAAGCTGAGGGTGGTAGTCACAGGCGACATCGGGTGTTATACGCTGGGCTGCCTCCCCCCCCTCTCCGCCATCGATACCACCTTCGAGATGGGGGGAAGCATCGGCAATGCAACCGGGTTCAAGGTGGCCGGCGAGGAGAAGGTGGTGGCCGTGATCGGGGACTCCACCTTCCTCCACAGTGGGTTGCCCAGCCTCATAAGCGCCGTGTACAACCGAGTGCCCACCACCGTGGTCCTCCTGGACAATGGCACCACAGGCATGACAGGACACCAGGAGCACCCTGGCACGGGCCACACGCTCCAGCACGAACCCTCCCCCGTGGTGGACTATGAGGCCCTGATCCGTTCCATCGGCGTGGAGCACATCACCGTCCTGGATCCATGGGAGTTGAAGGACATGCGAAGGGCGGTGAAAGACGCCATGGCCCATCCGGGCCCGGCGGTGGTCATCGCGCGGCGGCCTTGTGTCTTGCTTCCGGAGGAGAAAGCTCGGGAACGGGTCCCCTTCCGGGTGGACGAGGAGGCCTGCATCCAGTGCGACTATTGCATGGAATCGGGGTGCCCGGCCCTCGTCATGGTGGGAGAATACCCCGCCATTCGGGACTGGGAGTGCATCGGGTGCGCCATCTGCGCTCAACTCTGCCCGGTGGACGCCATCCTCCCTGTGGAAGCGGGGACCGGACTGCCGGCGGGGGAGGCCTGAGCCATGTCCGTGACCAACGTTCTCATCGCAGGGGTCGGCGGGCAGGGCGTGATCCTCTCCAGCGAGCTACTGGCCCTGGCGGCGATGGCCGACGGGAGGGACGTGAAGCAGGGGGAGTTTCACGGTGTGGCCCAGCGGGGGGGCGCGGTCTTCAGCCATGTCCGCTTCGGAGATCGGGTTCACTCCCCCATGACGCCCAGGGGCCAGGTGGATTTCCTGCTGGCGCTGGAACGGCTGGAAGCCCTTCGGTATGCCCACTTCGTGAAGGGCAGCGGCACCATCTTCGTCAACGACTACAAGCTCGAGCCGGCCCGGCTGGCCGACGCTCGCCCCTACCCGGATGACGGAACGGATTTCCTCGCCGGCAAGGGGTACCAGGTGAAGGTGGTGAAAGCCACCGAGAGCGCCATCGGGTTGGGGAACTACCGCGTCGCCAACGTGATCCTGCTGGGCGCCCTGGCGGCCCACCTCGATATCCCCCTCACCGTCTGGGAAAGGACCCTGGAAGAACGGATTCCCCCCAGGCTCCTGGAGCTCAACCGGAGGGCGTTCGCCGTCGGAAGGGAGGCGGCGGGCTGAGGAGGGAACGCCCTCGCTTCGGCCATCAAACTGCCTTCTCACTCCCCCACCCATCCCCCCGCTGGTGTAATCCCGGTCATCCCCCTCCGTCGCTCCAGGCCGTACATTGCGGTCATGACCCAGCGCCGCGAGACGATCTACTCCACCTGCTACATGTGCACGGAGGACTGTCCCATCACCGTGGTCACCGACGGTGACGACATTCTCTCCGTCGAGCATCCGGATTGCCCTCGAGCCGAGGGAATGCTGGAACAACGAACGAGTCCGCTCCGTTGGACCACCCCGAAGGTCAGGTCCCGGGTGGGAGACCCCTGGCGGGAGGTCTCCCGCGAGGAAGCGCTCCTGGATACCGCC
>JASFRP010000359.1:0-4691 GCA_050114895.1 Gemmatimonadota bacterium | reverse complement strand
CCAAAGGCCGTCTGGCGCCAAGCGGTCTAGCGGGTCCCATCCGGCCAGAAGGAAGTTGTCCGGGGCGAGGGGGACTGGCAAGGAGGCCCCGGGGGTCGGAGAAGACTGCCGGGGCCGGCCGGCGGAGCCTCCGCCCCCCACCGAAACTCCGCCCCCCCCTTTCTGGTATATAATAGTGAGTCTCGGGAGTGGGGCTCGGAAGACACCGGACAGCTTCGGCCGAGGCCTTGGGATGGATCAGGGAAAGCACAAGTCGGTGCAGGAACGGAAGGAGGCGGAGGGCCGCATCCTCCGCAATGCCCTGCTCGTGTCCCTGTTGGTTCACGTCCTGGTCTTCACCTTATGGAAGACGGTGCCCATTCCCCCCTCACCTTTCGCTGCCGCCGGCCCCAGGGCAGGTGATTTCCGGGCTGCCCCCGGCGGGGGGATGCAGGCCATGAACCTCGCGGTCCCCCCCCCTCGACCCATCATCCCGCCCAGGATCCCCATCATCTCCCTGGACATGGAAGAGCCCGTAGAGTTCGATTTCGAGCCTGACATGGATCTGGCCTCCCTCATCGGAGAGGGCCCCGGGCAGGATGAGGGCCCGGGCATCGAGGGTGGCACGGGACTGGGCGACGGCGGAACCGCCGCGGAGGGGTTCTTCCGCCTGGTGCCCCCATCCCCCCGAGGGATGATCATTCCCCCCACGAACTCCAAGCTCAGAGGCAGTCAGGTGGAGGTCTGGGTGTTCGTGAACGAGGCGGGGCGCGTGGTGCCCGACTCCACCCGCTTGAACCCTCCGACCTCGGACCACGGATTCAACCGCCGCCTCATGGAAGAGGCGGCCGAGTGGGTCTTCAACCCCGCCATGAAGGAGGGAGAGCCCGTGGCGGCCTGGTTCCCCTATACCATCAGCATGTGAGCTCCCGGGCTCCCGCTTCCTCAGAACGCCTTCAGAACCTCCCGAACCAGGTCCCACCGGTCGAACCCCTGGCGCCCGTAGTCCAGACCCCGGCGTACGATGACCAGATCGTGGGAGGGCACCACGATGACATACTGCCCCCGGTTCCCGGCCGTCGAATAGGCGTCTGCCGGAACGTCGGTCCTGCTATCGGGGACGAGCCACCATTGGCCCCCGTACTGATTCCCACGTTGGGCGGTAGCTGGGGCGGGGGTCCTGACGAAATCGATCCACTCTTCGGACAGGATCCGCTCACCGTTCCAGACCCCGTTGTTGAGGTACAGCAATCCGAAGCGGGCGAGGTCCCTGGCATTCGTGTAGACCTGGCTGCTGAGGATGAAATCCCCGAAGCGATCCGTGCCTACGAGGGTGTTTCGCATCCCGATACGGTCCAGTAGGGCCCGGCGGGGAAACTCCAGGTAGGTGCGATGGTCCCCGAGAGCCAAGCGCATAGCCCAGACCGCCAGGAGGGTATCGTAGTTCTCATAGTCCCAGGAAGTGCCGGGCTCCCGAACGAGGGCCCGGCTCAGGGCTCCGCGGACCGAGCTGGCACCGGCCCAGTATGCCAGCCCGGAGCCCGTGGCGTATTCCAGACCCCCGTTGTCTACGGGGTAGAGGCCACTGGACATGTTCAGGAGATGCCGGAGGGTGATGGCGTTCCTGGGATCGGCCTCTGGGGAATCGGCCCGCGGCAGCCACTCGAAGCCCATGGGCTCGTCCAAGGCCATGCGCCCCTGGTCCGCCAGGATCCCGAAGAGGGTCACCGCGATGCTCTTGGCCGTCGACCATGTCCGGGTCCTGGTGGTGACGTCCACGCCTGGGGCGTATCGCTCGTGAACGATCCGACCCTCGTGCACGATGAGGAGACTCATCGTAACCTGCTCCGGTGATTCCCTCAGGAAGGCCCACTCGGAGGCGGCTTCCAGAGCCCCGCGATCTACGCCGGGAGGGAGGGCCTCGTCGGCGATCAGGTCTCCATCCGGCCACGGGATGGAGGCGGGATCCCCAGTCGGCGGTGCCAGGGTCTGGCGGGGGAGGCTGGAGATGTCTTCAAAAGTCTGGTCCGGGGCCAGGACCACACAGCCGATCCCTTCCCGGAACGCGGCGCGCATGACCGGGGTGCCGTCGGGAGCCCCTACGGCCACGGCCCGGCGTTCCCGGTCCACCACATAATCTCCACCGCGAGCGGTCCCCACGGGCTGGCTCACGTACGCGAGCTCCTGACGGAACACCTGCTCCAGAGTGCGGTTGGAGGTGAAGAGGCCGTTGCACATGAGAATGGCCTGGACCCCCCGCTGGATGACGGCCCGGTCAAAAGCCCAATAGTCATAGGATTCTTCCTGCTGGGCACCAGCGGTGCCCGGGATGATGAGGAGGAGGGCGAGGAGCGGCGGCAGGAAACGGCTCATGGCTGAGATCCTTAAGAACCAGTGGGGGTGTGGAGTAAAGCCAGGGGTCCGGGCGAATGATGGCGTAGATCATAGAGAATCACCAGGGGCATCGGGGAGGCCAGTCCCGGCTCCCGCAGTGCGGGAGGTCCCAAGGCCCCGGAGTCCGGGAGGCGCCCGGTCGGGGTGTTGCGGCGTAACAGGTGAGCTACCTCTCGAGTCCGGCCTTGAGCCTGGACCCCCTGGTGGAGATCTTAGTGGGGAGGTCTGTGGCCGGCCATGTCGTCCCGGGTGGAACCCCAGCGAGGATACCGACTCTGAGTAGCTCCCTACCGTGACTCCCCCCATCACCGAAGGTTTCGGAGAGCTCAGTCTGGAGGATGGCCCCCTCCAGTTCGAGCTTCGCCGCTCGTCCCGCAGATCCATCGGGATCACCGTCCAGCTCGGTGGGGCCGTCGTTGTGACGGCGCCCTTCCGTGCGCCCATGGGGAAGATCCGTGAAGCACTCGAAAAACACGGACGCTGGGTCAGGAAGAAGGTCGCGGAGCTTCGGGACGCCCCGGCTCCTCCTCCTCCTCCGAGGTGGGTCGACGGAGAGATCCACAGGTACCTGGGGCGAAGATACCCACTTCGTCTCTTCCGAGGTGAGGAGAAGGGGGTGTGGCTCACCGATCATGAGCTTCTGGTCCATTTGCCGGTCCCCGGGAGGCGGGAGGCGGTCGAAAAGCTCGTGGAGGGATGGATGCTGGAGGAGGCTCGGGCCGTGTTCCGACACCGCATGCAGAAGCTGATCCGGACGACACCGGCGCTTCAGCTTCGCCGGGCCCCCATCCTGAGCCTCCGACGAATGACGAGCCGATGGGGAAGCTGTTCCCCGAAGGGGCGGATTCTCATGAATACTCATGCCGTGAAGCTCCCGCTGAACCTGGTGGATTACATCCTGATGCACGAGCTCTGCCACCTGAGGGTCCCCAACCACAGCCGGGCCTTCTGGGATCATCTCACGGACTGCATGCCCGACTGGGAAAGGCGCAAGAAGGCACTGGATCGCCAGGCGGTGTGAGGGGATCCCAACATGCCACCTCGAGGGAAAGCGGGTCTCCTCAAGCAGAGCTTCCACTCGCTTCAGCGACGTTGGCAGCTCATCGCCGGGGCGGAATACGGGGCGGAAGCCGCGAACCTCCGTCCCTCTCTGCCCCCGGACGATTGGCCTCTCCTCCGTCAGCAGATGGCGAAGTGCCTGGAGGCCCGGGGTGGCGAGGTCCTGGCGCGCTCTCGGGCCGCGGCCCTGGGGCGGGCCTACCTGGCCCTGGACGGGACGGGAAGGGAGAACTTCCTTCGTCTCATGGCGGGTGAGTTCGACCTGGATGTGGAAGGGGCGGAAGGTGCGCTGGAGGAGATGCGGACGGCGGAGGACCCCGAAACCCGGCGCCGTGCCCGTCGACGACTCATCTCCGCGGCCGAGAGTCCCCGGACCCGGATCCTGACCCGGTTCAATGCCCTTCCTCAGGGCGTGAAATTTCTCGTGGACCTGCGAGCGGATCTTCTCCCTCTGGCGGCAGAGGACCCACTGCTGGCGTCGTTGGACGACGATCTCGAGGCACTCCTGATTTCCTGGTTCGACGTGGACTTCCTGGAGCTCCGCAGAATCTCGTGGCACACCGCTTCGGGGGCACTCCTGGAGAAGTTCATGGCGTACGAGGCGGTGCACCCGGTGGAGAGTTGGGAGGATCTCAAGAACCGGTTGGACTATGACCGGCGGTATTTCGCCTTCTTCCATCCCATCATGCCGGAGGAACCCCTGGTCTTCGTGGAGGTGGCGCTGGTGGAAGGGATGGCCGGGAACGTTCGAGACCTCCTAGACCCCGGCGCTCCCGTGCTCGACCCGTCTTCCGCTGACACCGCCATCTTCTACTCCATCTCAAACGCCCAGAAAGGGTTAGCCGGGGTGAGCTTCGGTGGGTTCCTCATCAAGAGGGTGGTGGACCGGCTCATGGGGGAATTCCCCCGCCTCAAGACCTTCAGCACCCTCTCCCCCCTCCCCGGCTTTGTCCCCTGGCTCGAGAAGGCCCTTCGTGAAGACGAAGGGGTCCTCCTCCCGGGGGAGACGAAACGGATCAAGAAGGCGATGGAAGGGGAAGACCCTCGGGAATGGATCGGAGCGGTCCTGAAGGATGGGGAGAGGGGTTGGGGGGAGTCGGTGGAGGCGCTCTTGCGGCCCGTCCTCCTTCGCCTCGCGGCGAGGTACCTCCTGGAGGAGAGGATTGCCCGGGGCAGGGCCCTGGACCCCGTCGCACGCTTCCACCTCTCCAACGGTGCGAGGGTGGAACGCCTGAATTGGATGGGAGACGTCTCACCCC
>JASFRP010000358.1:0-4701 GCA_050114895.1 Gemmatimonadota bacterium | reverse complement strand
TCCGTCTCCAGAACCACGTTCTGCCGGGCTGCGTACTCGCGGGCCTGCTTGAGCAACGATTCCCGATGATGGGAAAACCGCAGGCCTTCGTGAATCGGCAGCTGCCGTGGGACCTTCACGACGGTGATGGCCACCACGCGACCGTTCCGGGCCCGGGCGATGGGCCCCGCGAAATCCAGGAGCACGCCTACGTTCTCCGGGTTGTGGAGGGGCACGACTACCGTGTACGCGGATCCCGGGGCGACGGCTCGTCCCGGCACCAGCACCTGCGGCCGTTCCTCCGCCGACAGCTTCTCGAAGTAGGCGAAGTAGATGAGGAGACCAAAGAGGATCCACCCTGCCGTCACATACCAGGCGATGGGCTGAAACTTGAACTGATAGACGGCCAGGAAGACGTTGAGGCCGATGCCCAGGATCGGCGTCACCGGATAGAAGGGAACCCGATACTTCCGGGGGATCTCCGGGGCCTTCCTGCGGAGTACGATGACGGCCAGGTTCACCAGGGCAAAGGTGAGGAGAAAGATGAGGCTCGCGGCGGAGCCAACGGCCTCGATGGGAAGGGTTACCGCGATTCCGATGAGAATGAGGCCCGTGACGATGATGGCCACGTGGGGCGTCCGTCGCCGGGGGTGGATCTCCGACATGGCCTTCGGGAGCCAGTTGTCTCGGCTCATGGAGAACGCCACGCGAGAGGAGGCCAACACGGTGGCGTTCAGGGCAGACATGGTGGAAAGGAGCCCACCAAACACGATGACGGCCACACCGAAGGCCGGCATGAAATCCTCCGCGGCCCGGACGATGGCCGTCTCCTTGTACTCCCCCAGGAACTGCCAGGATGAGCCCTCGGCCGGGACTACCGCCGCCAGGGACACGAAGAGGATGAGCAGGTACATCGTCACGGTGATACCCAGGGCGATGAAGGTGGCCCTGGGGATGTTCTTCTCCGGTTCCTTGATCTCCTCCGCCACGGTAGCGATGAGGTCGTAGCCCTCGAACGCGATGAACGTGAGTCCCATGGCGACGAGCACCCCTCCCAACCCCTGCGGGAGAAAGGGTGAGAAGCTCTCCGCCACCTGCCCCGGCTCATGCAGGATTCGGCCGAGTCCATAGACGATGAAGACCCCTAGGACCAGGATCTTGGACACGGTGAGGACGTTCTCGGCCCGTCCCGTCACCGCCGCCCCCTGGACGTTAAGGCGAATGAAGACGACCCCGACGATGACGGTCAGGAGGAGCCCCGCCCCATGCTGCCCCACGACGCCATACACCACGTCGGCGAGCCCCGGAACGTACTTCAGGAAGAATTCCCAGAAGTAGCCGGCGAAGCCGAGCGCGTAGAGGCTGCAGGCAACGGTGTACGCGAACCACAGCATCCAGCCTGCCGTGAAGCCCACCGCTCCAGGAAAGGCCCGTCGAACGAAGGAGTAACCACCTCCCGCCCGGGGAATGGCGGAAGCCAGCTCGGCATAGGCAAAGGCCGTAAAGAGGGTTACTCCCCCGTTCAGCGCGAACGCCAGGATGGAGGCGGGTCCGGCCTCCCCTGCGGCAATCCCCGTCAGGACGAAGATCCCTGCCCCGATCATGGCACCGACGCCGATCATGGTGGCATCGAAAAGACCCAGATCACGGGCGAAGGTGGTTTGATCGCCTTCAGGCCGAGCAGGCATGAGGTCGCTCCGTCAATTGCCGGGAATCATGGATCGTGGACGAGACCTTCGTTCGCTCATGGAACCCTCACCCCGCCCCCACCGCCCGGTTCCAGACCAGCAGGACCGACGTAGGAGCCTCCTCGGCGATCTTCTGAGCTCTGCTGGAGAAGATGGCTTTCATCAACCCCGGCCGACGGGAAGGTCCCACGATCATCAGGTCATACTCCGCCGCTGTCTCTACGATGGCCTCGACGGGGTCTTGAGAAGCCACGACAATCAAGGGCCCGATGGAGGCCACGCCTCTTTCTTCTAGACGCCCTTCGATGCGCCGTCTCGCTTCATCCATCGAGGCGCCGGACTCCACCACGTGCAGGAAGGTCAGGGAGGTTTCAGCCGCCCGGCCGAGAGCGCGGCACAAGAGCCCCGTGACCTGAAGGGGGGCATCGGCCGCCACAGGGACCAGGATCCGTCCCATCCCTTCCCTGCGGAACTTGGCCACCACGGTGTCTGTGGTCCCTTTACGCGCCACTCGGTGCATGGTCCGGTCAAAACGCTCCTCCGTGCCACCGTCGTCGGCCTCAGTTTCGGCCTCCGAGTAGCCCACCAGGATCATCTCCGCGTGGTGGCTGTCCGCGGCGGCCAGGAGTCCCTCGTCTACGCTTCGGGCGACCTCCACGAGAGCGCCGACATCCATCCCGGTTGCCTCCGCGCGACTCAGAACCTCCTGGAGGAGATCCCGGGCTCTGACGACCTCGGTTGAGGATCGACCGGTGGTCAGGCTGATCTGGTTGGCCACCGTCACCACGTGGGTCAGGAGGATCTTCCAGTGGCCGGCTTCGGCCAACTTGGCGGAGAGCCGTACGAGCTCCTCGACAGTGGCAGGATTGGAGATTCCCACCAGAAGGGTGGCGGGGCCGACCCCGCCGCGTGCTGCGCTCATGGCTTCCTCCGGGCCTCCAGGGATGCCTCCAGGTGGGCTCTCACCAGCGCCAGGGAGCAATCGGTCACTGGAGCGAGACGCCCCACGGCCTCTTGCACGCTCCCGGTGCCCAAACCGGACACACCCATCACCAGCAGGTCTTGTCGGTGCGACTCCTCCAGGAGAGCCTCTCCTGGCGAAGCCGCAGGAATGGCTCTCACCCTCGCCCGGACGGAGACGCCCAGCTCCGCGTCCAACTCGTCCTCCACCCGGATACGCTCCTCCTCGTCGGCGTCGGGGGGAATCACGGTGGCCACGGTCAGATCGGCCTCCCACGCAAAGGTGAGGCGCGAAGCCACCAGGAGAGCCAGCTGTCCATGAGGGGTGTCGTCAACAAGGGCCAGTAGGCGCCTGGCCGGCAGCGGCCCTGCTTCCCGGAAGAGGACGAGATGGGCCCTCAAGTGGCGGTCAAGGGACCAGGCCAGGGCTTCCTCGGCTTCCCCGGGTCCGTGCGCTGGCCATCCGGCAAGAAGGAGGGTAGCTCGGGTGGTCTCTGCCGCGCTCACCAGGCCTCGGAACGCCGTGGTGGCCACCAGGACGTGGGAGTCCACGGTGGCCCCAGCCTCTCTCACCAGTGCGGCCTCGGCCTTGAGGGCCCGATTCCTCTCCTCGATGGCTTCGTAGTACGATTGGACGGAAGCGTCGTCGAGGCGTTCCGCGAGTCGATAGACGCTCACCACGGACACGTTCCCCCGGTTGGGCCCCATGAGGGCGCCAGCGAGGCGCAAGCGGGCCCGCTCCCGCTCCGGGTAAGCCACGGCCACGATGGCCGTGGGGATCTCGTCGGGAAGCGCCCCCCGTTTCTCGACCCACTCCAGGCCCGGCTCCAGTACCCCCCTGCGGAGAAAATACGGCCATTCTCCCTTGAGATCCGTCGCGCGTCTCCCCCAGAGCACATAGTGTCCCAGGGCGAAAGCCATGATGCCCACTCCCAGGACGATGGTCACGGGCTCCATGAAGAAGATCACTCCGAAACACCCAAGAGCCCCAACCAGGGGCACCAGCGGAAAGAGAGGCGTCCGAAAGGCCGGTCGATAGGCGGCGGGCCGCGCACCCCGAAGGATGATGCAGGCCAGGCTCATGAGGCCGTACAGGAGCAGGTGGAGGAGTCCGGCAGCTTCTGCCAGGAGCTCGATATCTCCCACCAGGACGATCGTGACCGTCAAGGCTCCAGTGACAAGAATGGCCCGGTGGGGTACCCGGAACCGAGCGTGAACCTCGTTCAACCATTCCCAGATGAGGGAATCCCGACCCATGGCGAAGCTGATGCGGGACGCCGACATGATGCTGGCGTTGGCCGAGCTCACGGTGGCCAGAACCGCACCCAGAAGGATGGCGGCTCGCCCAAGGGGCCCCATGAGATCGCTGGCCAGGTCCGCCACCAGAGTGGGCCCGGTCAGCTCCGTCCAGGGCTTGAGGAGCAGACACACCACGAGGATGAGGCAGTAGAGAACGGTCACTGAGACCACCGAACCCAGGAGGGCCCGGGGAAGGTTCTTCCCGGGGTTCCGGATCTCCTCCGCCATGGACGCGATTTCCCCGAAGCCGGCGTAGGTGACGAACAGGGTGGCGGTCCCGGCCAGGATGGCCCCGAGTCCGAACGGGGCAAAGGTGGATCGGAAGAGGAGAGGGGGCTCGGCGCTGGCAGCGCCCCTTCCGATGAAGAGCAACAGGACCAGCACCAGTACCACCACGATGAGGTTCTGGAGCTGTCCGGCAGCCTTGGAACCCATGAGGTTCAGCCCCGTGAGGATGACCGTCATTCCAATGGCATAGACCACTACCGGCAAGCCAACCACCGAGTGCACGTACTCCCCGAAGCCCACCATGTAGAACGCCGACGCGAAGACGAGGCCGAAGAGGCTTCCCCACCCGAGCATCGCACCCCAAAGGGGACCGAGAGCTCGGGAGATGAAGTAGTAGCCTCCTCCCGACTTGGGCATCCCGGTGGCCACCTCTGCAGCGGCCATGGCATTGAGGAGGGCGATCAGTCCGCCCAGGAGAAACGAGAGGACGGCAGCGGGACCCACCTCGGCCACGATGAAGCCGGGGAGCACGAAGATCCCCGCGCCG
>JASFRP010000357.1:0-4709 GCA_050114895.1 Gemmatimonadota bacterium | reverse complement strand
CTGGCGGCCCCGGCCCTGGGGATCTTCGTCCTCCTGGTCCACCCCCGGAGCTTGTTGAATACCAGGCTCTATCTGGCGGCCGTCGTCGCCCTCTTCTTCGGCCTCTCCATCCACCTGTTCCTGCCGCTCAGAGCCGCGCTGGACCCCATCATCAACGAGGCAGCTCCCACCTGCAATTCCCTCGGGAGCGCCTTCGTCAGCATCCTCACGTGGGGACAAGGAGGGTGCGACGCTCTTTCCGCGGCCCTCAGCCGACAGCAATACGTGAAGCCACCCTTGATTCCCAGGCTGGCGCCTCTCCATCTGCAGCTGGCGAACTACCTCCAGTATTTCGACTGGCAGTGGGCTCGATCTCTTCAGGGCGTCGAGTCACTCTTCGCCCTGGCCCGTCTGCCGTTCACGCTCCTCTTCACCTCCCTCGGGATATACGGCGCCATCGAGCATTTCAAACGGGATCGGACCAGCTGGTGGTATGTGGCGACTCTCCTGGTTACCCTCTCGGTGGCGCTGGTCTTCTACCTGAACTTCAAGTATGGCTATTCCTTTGCCGACCCCTTCGGGGGAGATCCGGAGCGTCATGAGGTCAGGGAGCGGGATTACTTCTTCATCGTGAGCTTCTCCCTCTGGGGGTTGTGGGCAGGCATGGGTGTGACCGTGCTCTGGCAAAAGGTGGGGGAGAAGCTCCGGCTCGGGTACCGCGCGGCGGCCCCGGTACTCCTCCTGGCCTTCATCCCCCTCGTGCTGAACTGGTCCTGGGCCAGCCGTGCCGGCGACTACTCGGCACGGGATTGGGCCTACAACCTTCTCATGAGCGTCGAGCCATACGGCGTGCTCTTCACCAATGGAGACAACGACACCTTCCCCCTCTGGTATCTCCAGGAGGTGGAGGGGATTCGGCGGGACGTTACGGTCATCGTCACCTCCTACCTCAACATCGACTGGTACGCGCTTCAGTTGAAGGCCCTCACGACTCCATGCGCCGATGGACAGGATCCCTCATCGGACCCCACCCGGATCATCTGCCAACGACCTTATCTCCCCGAAGGATCCCCCGGGGCCGAGTTCGTCACCGCCGACGAGGCCGGGGCCGTCTCGGCGCGGGGTAAGGTCCCCCTGCTGGTGGACGCTCCCATCGAACCTCCGACCCGGACGATCCTCGGTCTGGACGAATCCACCATCGCCCGGGCCGCGCAGACCGTGGTCCCCATGAGAGAGGACCAGACCGTGGATCTGGGATCGGGTGTCACCGCACTGCTCAGGGCCGAAACACTCCTCTACCCCTGGCACCAGTTCGCCCTCTCCATCATCAGCAACTCCCTCGGAGACCGTCCCGTTTACTTCGCGTCCAGTGGGAACGCTGCAGACGACCTGGGGCTCACCCCCTTCCTGGTCCGCGAGGGGGTCGCCTACCGTTTGAATCCGGGGCTTCCCGACCCATCCGCCCAGGAGGGAGTGGAGGAGCTGGATCTCTCTCCCCTCACGTCCGTCACAGGAGTCTGGCTGAACGTGGACCGCACCCGGACCCTGGCCTGGGAGGTCTTCATTCACCGCCGGGGGCTTCCGGACGCATGGGCCATCTGGCCTTATCGGGCGGTACTGGGCGTCCCCAGCTATTACGCGTGGGTCTACTACGCACTCTACCAGGCCGACTCAGAGGCGGGGCGGGATGAGGAGGCAGCCAGGAACATGGAACGGGCGGAAGCCTGGGCTCGCCTGGGGATTTGAGGGAGAGGGTTGGCAGGGGCCCGGCGGGTCATTCGCCATGGAACGTGGATCCGATGCAGGAAAGGCGGATCGGCGACCGACAGCCCTCACCGAACCCGGAGGATCCCCACTCCTGCCGGAAGCGTCCGCAGAGATGGCAGCCCTTTCGATGCTGGTTCCCTGTACTCGAAAAGTCCGTCGAAGAACTCGGGCGCCCGCTCCACCACGGAGCCTCGAGTAAGGAGCAGGATCTGAGGGATCCGGGACAGGACCCGCCGTAGGAGGCTCAGCAATCGAAGCTGGTCTTCCTGTCCCATCCGGTCGAACGGGTCCCCGAGGATGAAGGAACCCAGGGGGCTCCAATCCTCGGAGAGTAGCTCAACAAGAGCGATTCTCAAGGCCACGACGGCCGCTGCCTGGTCCTGATCGGCCTCCACGCCGCCTCCACCACCCCCCTCCACGAGCCCCACCTCGTCTTTCCCCACGTCGACCCTCAACCCCAGAATCCGCCCCCCCGTCAGGCGGTTGAGTCGGCGTCCTCCTCGGTGGAGGAGGCGGATCCGACACTCCTCTCGGATTTCCTCCCCCAGGTCGCGAGCCAGGCCGAAGAGGATTCGCGCCTCCTTTGGTGCTTCCCACCCCTCCCCCACCCCAGGGTCCTGAGGCCGTTCGGCCACCCTGGAGGTTCCGCCTCGCTCTTCCATCTCCTGGAGAAGCTCCCACCGGCCGAGTACCTCCCGCTCCCTCAGTCGGAGCTCGTCCAACTCTCTCAAGGAAGACCTGGTCCGTTCCAACCGTTCCGTGCAATCCTCGAACTTGGCGTTCAGCCGTACCGAGCTCCCTTCCAGCTGCATGAGGTCATCGGGTTTCGCTTCCAGCTGCTCCCAGCGCTTCCGCCACCACCGCCCGTCCTGGACCAGATTCTCCCACTCCTCCCGGAGCTCCTCCAGCACCTTCTCGGCGTATTCCTCCAGCGCTCTTCCACAGGTCGGACACGAGCCCTCCGGGCCCAGGGCTTTCAGTGTGCGGATCCGATCCCTCAACTCCTTTGCCCTGTCCCGGTAGGCAAGAAGATGCGTTTCCGCGTCCTGCCGCTCCCGGTGCCAGTCCATGGTGGCGGCTTCCAGGTCCCCGGTGGTTTCCGCCAGACTCCCCCGAAGGTCCCGAAGCTCCCCTTCCAACTCCGTCACCTGGGTGGGAACGTCTTCCAGGGCACGGAGCTGGGCACGGAGATCGGCCAGTTCGGACTCCAGACGCAGCCTCTCGTAATCCCGCGGTGAGAGGTCCCCCATGGACCTGACCCTCCCCAACCCCGGATAGAGGATCAAGAGCTTCTCCTTCAGCGCTTCCAACTCCCCCACCCCCCGGGCCGAAGCCAGGACATCCGCCCCTTTCGCCAGGACATCCTCCGGTGAGTCGGCGCCGGTCCCGCACCAGGCCAGAGCAACCCCTTCGGGAGAGAGTCCCCAATCCGGCAACACGCCGTCCCTCCCGAAAGGAGGGCGTGCCAGAGCGGGGCCGTTCCTCACCCAGAAGGTCCCCTCTCGCATCCCGAGTCGTAGAGCCATCGTCGGCTCTTCCTCTTCCTCGGTGATCCCCTCCGATCCCGGGATCACCGGGAGGAGTCCGACTCCCCAGAGCAGTGCCCCCGCGAACGCTCGGAGGATCCGTCCGTCGCTCCCGACCCAGGCCAGAAGCCCCTCCTGCGCTTCCATGCTCAGGTCACCCAGGAACGGAAGGTTGGTGGCGTGAAGCTCCCGGAGAAGCAGCTCCTCCTCGAGGCCCGGGATCTCCTCCGGTTCCTGGAACTCTCCCGCCACCTCCTCCAGCAGCGCCATGACCTCCTCCCCACCTCCGCTTCGAATCTGCTCGCGGAGGGCGCGTAGGGCGAAACCACGGTCCCTGGAAACCAGAGGGAGAGGGTTCTCCTCTCCGAGGTTCTGGAAGTCGTCCACCTCTACCGCAAGGTGAAGCGCCTTGGCCCGCAAGGGGGCGAAGAGCCCCTGGTCCTCCCTCTTGACCTCCTCCGGCGAGAGACCTTCTATCCTCAGCCGAACGATCTTCCCATCGATGCCCCCCGGGACCTCTCCGAGGACCTCGCGGACCCGGCTGACGAGGTGCACCGCCTCACCCTGGGGCATTCGGATCGGGGCCAGGGCCACGACGGGTCGTCCCTGGATGGGATGGAACCGGGAATGTCCGGAGACCAGGTCAAAGGTGAGAAAGCCCTTCTCCTGCGCCGCCTCTCTCCAGGGCTCGGGGCCCACGCGCTCCAACGACCCCGAATAGTAGGTCTTTGGCGCGACCTGCTGGTGCTGGTGCAGGTATCCCAGGGCAACGTAATCCCATGGAGCCGGATCCAGATGGAGACCGGGTCCTGAGCCGGTTCCGACCCCGGCGTAGGCCAGGAGGAGGTTCCATCGAGCCTCCGGATGGGTGCGAAGCTGGGGATAGGGACGTCGCACCACCGCTCCGTGGGGAACCAGATAGACGTGGGTCTCCAGGTCCTTGAGGAAGATCGACCGGGCCGTGCTCGTTACCGCCTCCACCTGGGGGAATGGGTCCAGGGCCGCCAGAGCACCCGGATCCGACAACGGACGAGGTGTGTCCCTGGCCCCGGCCACCATGAAGATCTGCGTAGATGGGATGGCGCTTCTGAAGCTCTCCAGACCTCGCGCCAGCTCCACCAGGGCCCCTGGGGGTGGATCCGGGCGATCGAAGATGTCACCCACCAGGAAGATGAGGTCCGGCTTGAGTCGGATCACCTCCTGAACGGCTCTCTGGAAGGCGGCAGCCACGTCCCGCTCTCGGACGTTCCTCCCACCCTCGGATCGGTCATACGCCCGATGTCCGAGATGGAGATCCGAGAGATGAGCCAGAAGCAAGGGTTCAAGCCTCCCTCAACCCCGTCACCTCGAATCCCGGAGGTGCCGGGGACCACGGCGGTGCATCCCTTCCCGAGAGAAGCAGGAACCCCCCTTCCACTCCCTGGAAGAAGAGAACAC
>JASFRP010000356.1:0-4710 GCA_050114895.1 Gemmatimonadota bacterium | reverse complement strand
CGCGAACTTATGGGTTCCCGATGCGACTTCGGGAACGGGACGTGGCGCAGTCCGGTAGCGCACCTGAATGGGGTTCAGGGGGTCGCCGGTTCGAATCCGGCCGTCCCGATTGGAAGGCCCGTGGTAGCATCGGCTGCCGCGGGCCTTTCTTCTTGTTACGGCCGGATCGCCGAGGACGGCGTGGGCAGCCCACTATGGCCGCTTCCCCGCACCGCCCCAGGCCATTCTAACGGCAGGGTGACCTGCGCCCGCAGGCAAATCCGGCCGTCCCGATTTGAGGGGGCTCTTCAAGAGAACGAACCACGGAATCGGGGGAGTTCGGGAATGGGCTCCCCCCGACTGCGTTGTGTGTGGATGCGGGATGGATTCGGTTCTCTCTCGACCTTGGTGGCGATTGACCTTATCTAGTCGTTAAGTGATCCTTCGGTGGCTGTCCGCCTTCAGAAAGGGGTTACAATGAGCCAGAGCTCTTATGACGAGACTCTGACCGTTCCGAGAACGCTCCTGGGCCTCATTCAGCTTCAGGCAGGATCGGTGGTGAGCCGTACCCTGGTGAAGAAGGCCGCCGGAACCCTGAGCCTGTTCGCTTTCGATGAGGGCGAAGGCCTGAGCGAACATTCCACGCCTCATGACGCACTGGTGCAGGTTCTCGAGGGAACCGCCACCATCTCTGTGGGAGGCGTGGCCCACCTGGTGGAAGCAGGGGAGGTGCTCCTCCTTCCGGCCAACATCCCGCACGCTCTCCAGGCTCCGGTGCCATTCAAGATGCTCCTGACCATGATCAGGGAGCCGGAGTAAGTCAGCTCCATTCCAGGAGCCGTCGCTCCCCGTCCAGAGCCCGGATGCCGGTGACGTCCTGGCTCACCTCCAGGCACCCCACGTATTCCTTCTTCGGGTTGCGGACGGCAAAGTAGCGGATGTGGATGAACCTCCCCTTCATCTCGATCCAGAACTCCGCCACGTCCCGCTCCCCAGTGGAGAAGGCCCGGAGGATCTCCTCCACCATGTGGACGCTCTTGGGAGGATGGCAGTTCGTGACGTGGCGGCCGATGGCCCCGGGGGTCCGAGGGAAGAGACGCTCCTCGGTTTCGGAGTAGTAGCGAACGAAGCCGTCGGCGTCCACGAAGGAGAGGTCCACCGGAAGGTGCCGGAGGATCATGTCCACCTGCTCCAGGCTCAGGCGGCCTGTGCCCAGGTCCACGTAGGTCTCTTCGCGGTTAGGAAGGGTAGCCGGGGGCGCAGCAGAGACGATGGATAGCGCGTCGCCGGAGAGGCCGGAAGCACCGGCCGGGGCTCGGAACTCGGCCACGGGCCTGGACGGAAGAATTGGCAGGCTCACAGGGGAGGACTCGCCCGTTCCGGTGGCCCCTGCCCCCTGGGATTCGAAGCCCACGGGAAATGGCACTCGCGGAGGTGCGAAGGCGTAACCCAACTCGTCCTCACCTTTGCGGATCCCGGCCCACTCCCCCGCGGTCAGCGTCTCCATGGCCAAGGGGAGGAGGATCTTGTTCTCCTTGTAGATCATCTCGATGACGGACCGGGCCATTGCAGCTGCGGCGGTGGCAGCCTCTTCTCGTTGGCCCCCGCCAAGAGCCCCTTGAAGGTCCTTCAACTGACGTCGGATGTCGTCGTGGACACCCCACATGACCTGGGAGGGCCCGGTGATCCCGTACCGCTCGAGCACCGGGAATAGCTCGTTCTCCTTCCTCAGGTAATGGTTGTGAAGGCCTGACAGCTCCTCCAGGGTGGCTCCGAGGGATACGGCCCAGTCGGGATCGGCGTTCCCCATCTCCCCCTCGGCCGCCAGGGAGCCGAGGCGGTTCGCCAGCTCTGTGATTATCCGGTTCTCCGCCATGTAGACGTGCACGGGGTGACCCGGAGGAGCGTGGACCTCTTCCGTTCGGTCCAGCCCGGCCTGAACCACCTTCACGTGGAGGTCGCAGAGGCGCTGCACCTCCTCCACCGCCATTCCATCCCGGATGAGCTGCTCTTCCATGGCCCCGATCTCCTGCGCCGACACGTCCTTGATGGTCTCGTCGAAGCGGGCCTGTGCCTCAGCCGGGGGAAGACCATCGTGGAGGGCCTGAATAAGGCTTCTCAACTCCGTCACCCGGTTCTCGTCGATTCCACGGCCCCCACTCGCCCCATTGCCTCCACTCCCTTCGGAGCCGGAGCCCTCCATCGCCTGAGACGAGCCGTCGTAGTGTCGCCGGATCTCTCCCTCGATGGCGTCCATGAGGCCATGGAGTCCCACTCCACCCAGTTCCGCCACCTTCCTGAGTGTTGCGAGACGACCGGCGGTGTTTCGCATGATCGGGTTCTTGAGGAGCGCGAACTTCGGGTTGTAGGAAGCCAGGAACTCGATGAGAAATGGATGCTCGTCCACGAGCTCGAGGAGAGAGGAGTCAGGGGTCAGGGCTTGCATAATGGACAGCCTCCGGAGATGCGTCTTGGTTCTGAATCAAGGATACCGGGGCCTCAAGGGATCCGATGTGATGACGGTCACAGGGGAGAAGCTGCGACGACTCCCCCGCTGCCCCCGGTACAGCGGAGAAAGACCGCCGGGGGGCGCGGGGCCCCTCGGTGTCCGCAGGCTGATGGGTGAACAAGGAAAAAGCCCGGGTCAGATCAGCCTTTCCACCAACCGATTCAAGCTCCCGAAGGCTCCCAGGATCTCCCTGCTCACCACCCGCACCGGCGGCGGCGCCCGGAAGAGCCGGTTCCGGTAGGCCGAAAGGCGAAGGAGGTGGCTCCGCTCCTCCTCCCCCAGCTCGATCCCCAGGGCCTCCCTGGCCGTCACGCGGGATCGTCGGCAGGAGAATCGCCGGTCCTCCCACCCTCGGTGGAGCCCGGGGCTCACACACTCCAACTCCTGGGCGCTGAGGAGATCCAGGACGGCGGTGAACGGGAGAGAGTGGGGTATGTGGACGGCATCCCGGAAGGGGTCCACTTCCGGAGAGGGCGTCTCGAGCTGGATGGCGATGGTGGCGGGAAACTGGTCCTTCACCGGCTGGAGGCGATGAGTCACCAGGATCTCGGCGGCTCGGAGCCCCAGGTCCAGGGCCTCGCAGAGCGCCACGAGACTGCGGGGGGCGGCGGCCTGGGCCTCCTGGGCCCCGGCCCACAGGCGCCGAGCCTCTTCTTCCGGTCCCAATTCCAGGATCTCGGGAAGCTCGCTCATTGTTCGTCCAGACCCTCCTCCCCCGCGTCCAAGGCGCGGGGGAAGAACGCCCGCGTGGTCACGGGAACGTGGCACTGTCGGCAGCGGGCGCGTTCCGGATGGGACGTACGAATCTCCTCCCGCGCCGCCGGACCGGCGTGGCAGGCGGTGCAGTTCTCCCGCATGAGGATCTTGTGGGGGATGGTGGGGGGTGCGCCAGGATAGAGCCTCTCGCCGGAGCGGAGGTCTTGCCTCACACCGGTGAAAAGGCTCCCCACGAAAACGCGGTCGGTCTCCACGAACACGTGACACTGGCGGCAACGCATGGTGGCTCCGGCCTCCGGCGTCCCGTCATGGGGCGAGGGTGGGGCGAATCCCACCCCCTCCAACGCAATCCCGCGGGTGTCGTGACAGGCAGCGCAGGCCGCCCCGAAGTCCATGTGCGGGATGGTGGGGGGCGCGCCGTCGTAGAGGCGCCGCTCGCTCCGCACCTCCGCGGAGGACTTGAGGGCACCGTCGGTGCCCGGAACCTCCACCCAGTCTCCCTGCCCGCAACCCGCGCTCGCGAGGACCAGGGTCAGGAGGGCCGGGCGAAGCGTCCGGGCTGCCATCAAACCCGCTCGATCCGGACCGCGCACTTCTTGAAGTCCGGCTCCTTGCTGATGTTGCACATGGCGTCCAGGGTGAGGAGGTTGGCGATGCGTTCCTCGTCGAAGAAGGGGATGAAGAGGGACCCTCGAGGCGGTTGCCCCCTTCCGTCCACCTTGGCCTTCAGCTCCAGCTCCCCTCGCCGGCTCACCACCCGTACCAGATCGCCGGACTTCACGCTGAGCTCCGCGGCGTCCGCCCGGTTGAGCTCCACGTAGTTCTCCGGAGCCGCCTGATGGAGCTGCTTCACCCGCCGGGTCATGGACCCGGTGTGCCAGTGCTCCAGAATGCGGCCGGTGCAGAGCCAGAAGGGGTAGTCCTGGTCCGGGGATTCGGCGGCGGGGTGGTAGGGGCGGAGCCAGAAGGCGGCCCTGTCGCCGTAGCCGTGGGCTTTGTAGAAGTGCACCCCCCGGGGCTTTGCGACATAGGGGTCGTACCCGGCTGCGTAGCGGTAGCGGGTCTCCTTCCCGTCCACCACCGGCCAGATCATTCCTCGGGTTTCCCGGAGCTGCTGGTAGGAGGCCAGGTCCTTCCCCTGTCCGAGGCCGAAGCGCCGGTATTCCTCGAACATGGGCTCGTGCCAGTCGTCTTCTGGCCAGGGGAAGAGGTGACCCATCCCCATGCGCTTGGCCACCTGGATCACCTGCCAGGCATCCTCCTGGGCTTCGCCGGGGGGATCCACCGCCTTCTCCCAGTGCTGGGTGCGGCGTTCGGAATTCCCGAACATCCCCTCCCGCTCCACCCATCCCGCGGAGGGGAGGATCAGATCGGCGGCCTCGGTGCTGGGGGTGGGGTAGATGTCGCTCACGATGAGAAAGCGGCCGTCTCCCGGCTCCCGCTGGATCCGGTTCGCGTTGGGCACGCTCACCCAGGGATTGGTGGTCTGCACCCACATCACCTTC
>JASFRP010000355.1:0-4723 GCA_050114895.1 Gemmatimonadota bacterium | reverse complement strand
CATCCGGATCGTTGTGGTCTTTCCCGCACCGTTGGGCCCCAGGAACCCGAAGATCTGTCCCTTTGGCACCGCCAGGTCGATTCCGTCCACGGCGGTGAAGGTGCCGTACCGTTTCGTCACGGCCTCCAGACGGAGGACGGTCCCCTCGTCACCCGACTCGGAGGGCGTGAGGTCCGCACTCAGGTGCCGGGTGCGGGTTCCCGTAGCCCCGGCTCGTCTACCGACGACCATCTACCCCTCCTCCGTCCCAGCGTCATCGACGCCGATGACTTCGATGTGGAGATTCCCGATGAGCCGGACGATCTCCACCTGCTGCGCGATACCCCCGATGACGAACCTCAAGTGGGCCGCGTCGGCCGGAACCTGGCCGAACGTGGGGTCCACTGCCACCCAATCCCCCAGCCATACCTCCGGCCAGGCGTGGTAGAAGAAGGCTCCATCGACGTACACCAGCCCCACGGCGGTCCGCGCCGGGAGCCCCAGGGCCCTGGCCATGGCCACGAAGAGGACCGTGTGCTCGTTGCAGTCGCCCCTTCTGGATTCCAGCACCTGGCGGGCGTTCGGGATGGAGAACGTGACCTCCTTCTCCAGCATCCGGTTGATCTCGGTGGTGAGGATCCGAGTGATTCGCTTGGGGTCCTTGTCCCACATGAAACGCCAGTTCACCAGATCCTGAGCCGTGTCGATGATCAACGGATCGTCACTCTGGATGAGCGGCTCGGGCTTCAGGTACTCCGCGAGATCCATGTGTGGGTAGGGAAGCTGATCGTACCCGGGATCCAGCGACCCCCAGGCTTCCCGCCGCACGACGAGGGTGTCGCCCCTCAGGGTCTGGCGGCCTCCGTCCAGGTGGAATCCTTCGAGATCCGCACCCGACAGGAGGAAGCGCAGCTCCCCGTGGCTTTCCACCTCCCCGAGATCCACGTTGCTCCGGATGGCGGTGGAGAAGATCACGTCTTCGTCCAGGGTGGAGCCGGCAAGCCCCTGCGCGTCCTCCTGAGCCTGTCGAGCCAGCTCGTACTCCGTCTTCTCCATGGAGAAGCCCAACGGGCTGGACGCCCTGATGATCCTCCCGTCGCCGTCGATCCAGCTCTCGATCTCGACTCCTCCGTATACCTCGGCGATGCGCCAGGACGGGACCGAGTCGAAGCGGGCCGCGCTCCACCGGCCGGTGGCAGGGTCCAGGGCAGCGGAATCCGGAACCAGGAGGGTATCGTGCTCCGCGACCCGGACCTCCACGGTCCGTGTGGAAAGGGACGAAGGATCGAAGACAGGGAAGCGGAGCCGACGGCCCACTTCCAGGCCCTCACCCACCGCCAGGCGGATGGGGAGGACCGCAGCGAAGATGGGAGGCTGCGCGAGGCGGTGGGTTACGGACTGGCGAGGAGCTCCTCCCGTCACCAGATCCACCTGGAGAAGGGTGTCGCCGACCACCGATCCGGCAGCCTCGTACCGTCCGATGTCCGAGTCGAGGGAAAAGGAGAAGCTTTGCATCACCAGGGACGGCGACAGGTCCACCCGGGTCCGGACCACCGCGGAACCGGTCTGTCCCAGAGCCGGCAACTGGAGGGAGAGGAGGTCCTCCAGGACGAACCCGCCGGGCACGGTGTCCAGCCTGGACGTGGCGAGACCCACCGCCCGGTTCGCCATGGTAAGCGTGTAGAAGTTGACTCCAGGGGCCAGGCTCAGGGCCGCCTCCGCGAGGCGGGCGAGCTCCGGCTGGAAGTATTCCCTCCGAACCAGGGCGCCGAGCATCGCCACCCAGAAGAGGAGGATCCCTCCGGCGAGAAAGCGGCGGTACGTGCGTCTCCTGGGGGTGGAGCCTCGAGGGGGCACGCCTCAGTTCTCCTGAGCGGACGCCTGACGTCCCGCCCGCTCTACCGCCTGAAGGAAGACAGCGTACTCATACTCGTTCGCCACGGCGATCACCACATCCCGGGGCTCCTCGAATTGCTGGAGGTGTTCCTGGATGAGGGGAACCATGACCTCCGCCGCCTCCTCGGCCCCCAGGTTGCCCGCGCCCGTCCCCAGCGGCGGGATCCCCAGGCTCTCCAGCCCCCACTCACGGGCGCGCCGCAGTCCGTTCTGAAGGGCCGACTTCACCCCTTCCCTTCTGACGGGTTCCTCCGGGGACTGGAGGACCACGTGGATGAGAAAGGACACGGGGAGGTCACCACCCGGCGTGATCACCGCGGCTCCCACCGGCAGACTACCCATGGCCCTGAGTCGGTCCACCACCGCCGACCCGGCCCTCAGCTCCACATCCCGGCTCTCCGCGGTATCCGGCTCGAGCTCCGAGGAGACGGAGCGGAGAACACCCTCCGTCCCGGCCTCGACGACCCCGCCGAGGGCGACACGAATCATGGTTCGGACAACTCCCTGGACCTCTTGTACATTTCGGCCGCCTCCTCCCTGAGCCCCTTCTTGTCGAAGAGGATCCCAAGCTGATAATACGCCCGAGGGTTCCCGGGTGAGAGCTCCAGAGACCGCTCCAGCGCCTCGATGGCCTCGTCTACCTGGCCCAGCCGATTCAGCGCCTCTCCCCTGTAGAAGCAGGCGATGCCGTCGGATTCCTCGGCGCTACAGACGGGCGCGAGCTCCTCCGCAGCTTGCCTGTACAGGCCCCGATGGAAGAGCAGGATCCCCAGCTTCCCCCGGATCGTGACATCCTCCGGATGCCAGCGGAGGGCCTTACGCAACTGCTCTTCGGCCTCGGCGAACCTCCCCACGGCCTCGAGAGCCGCACCCAGGCTCCTGGCCACGCCGAGATTCCTGGGATCCAGAGCCTGGGCCCGCTCCAGAAGGGACACGGCCTCGTCGTGCTTACCCAGCTCGTCCAACAGGCTGCCCAGGGTGGTCAACGCTCTCACACTGGAGGGGTCGTCCTCCACGAGCTCACGGAAGAGCTCCGCCGCCTCCTCGCGGCGACCTTCCTGCACCTTCTCGGTGGCCCAGGCCATCTTCCGTTCCCAGGGCGATTCTGGGATGGGTGCTACAGACTCCGGCTCCGTCATCTCTTCCTCCTTCCCCATCAGCTCACCCAATGCCTCGGCAAGGAGCTCCTCCTGCTCTCCCCGAAGGAGTCTGTGGGCCTTCTCCGGGGGGCCGCGCCGAGCCCGTCTTCGTCCAGGAGTCATTCGGTGCTCTCAGCTCGCTCTACCTCTCCCTGAACCCATTCGAGGTAGGGAAGGTGGCCTTCCACAACGGGAAGGGCCAGAACCTCCGGAACTTCGTAAGGGTGGTTCCCGACCACCCGTTCCTTCAAGGCCGACACCCGGGAGGCCGAGGTCTTGAAGATAAGCAGACACTCAGGATCCTGTCGGACCTGTCCCTCCCACCGGTACACGGATGTCAGCCCCGGAACCAGGTTTCCACACGCCGCCAGACCTGCTTCCACCACCTCGAGAGCAAGAGCCCGGCCGGCCTCTTCGTCCGGCACAGTCACCAGCACCACGCAGATTCGTGGCGCCTGACCCGATAGCGACGAACTCGAGCTAGCGACCACGGTCATCCTCACTCTCCATCCACGAATACCGTGTGCTCACGGTATTGCGGGTCGTAGAACTTGTCTATGAGTGGGCCGTACCTCTCCCCTACCACGCGGCGTTTCACCTTCTGATTCGGGGTGAGGATCCCGCCCTCGATGGTGAACTCCTCCTGGATGAGACCCAGCTTCTTCGGCGTCTCGTAGGAGGCCAGGTCACCCAGACACCCCAGCACTTCTTTCTCGAGGTGGGCCTGGACACGCGGGTCTTTGAGCAAGTGTCGCCGGCTTTCCGACTCGATCCCGGCAGCGTGGGCCCAGGGTTCGAGGGCATCGAACGCCGGTACCACCAGAAGTGCGGGGAAATGCCTCTGGTCTCCGATCATCACCACCTGATCCACGTAGCGGTTCCCCTTCACCCGGTTTTCGATGGGTGCGGGCGCGATGTTCTTTCCCCCGGCGGTGACCAGGAGGTTCTTCTTCCGATCCGTGACTCGAACGTGGCCCTCCTCGTCGATCTCCCCGATGTCACCGGTAGAGAACCAGCCATCTCTCGAAATCGCCGCGGCCGTATCCTCGGGTCGGTTGAAATACTCCTTCATGACCTGGGGTCCCCGGATCAGGATCTCCCCGTCCTCGGCGATCTTTATCTCCGTCCCCGGGATGGGGGGGCCCACGGTTCCGATCTGAAAGTCGTCGAGGGTATTCACGCTGGCGACGGGCGAGGTCTCCGTCAGTCCGTATCCCTCCAGGATCAGCATCCCGGCGGAATAGAAGAACTTGTTGATCTCCGGAGCCAGGGGTGCGCTACCGCTGAGGAAGAACGCGATGCGTCCCCCCATTCCCTGGTGAATGCGCTTGAAGACCAGGAGGTGGGCCAGCCGATAGACGAGCTTCAGGACCCACGTCGGCTCTCTCCCTGCGAGCCTCTCATCGGCCCACGCCTCCCCCACCTCCCTGGCCCAGCGGACCGTGAGCCCCCTGGCTCCCCGGATTTCCATGACCTTCTGGTAACTCTTCTCGTAGAACCTGGGAGGTGCCACCACCTTCGTGGGTCGCACCTCCAGGAGGTCTTCCGCGACGGTCTTCATGGACCTGGCGTACACGACGGTGGCGCCCCGGGAGAAGAAGAGGTAGTCCACCATCCGCTGGAGGATGTGGGAGAGGGGGAGAAAGGAGAGGGTCGAGTCCTCCTCACCGACCGGAATGATCTTGGATACGGATTTGACGTTCGAGAAG
>JASFRP010000354.1:0-4729 GCA_050114895.1 Gemmatimonadota bacterium | reverse complement strand
CCCGTTTCGACGCCGTTCGCCGCCGTGTCGGAAGGGAGCGATCTCCACCAGCTCCTGCCCCACCGCCGAGATCCGGCTCCCGGGCTCCAGCCGCTCCCCGATGGATACCGGTTCCTGGAGACGACCGGGAATCCGATTTGCCGGACTCGGACCGGCGCAGTCGGAGACGAAGGATGGGATGGGGTGGGTTTCCTCGTGCTCGGTCCGGCCGGGGCCTTCCTCCCTGGGTAGGGGATAACGGTACTCCTCCCCGGCGTAGTTCCGGAGGATGACCTCGTCCTCCGTGACGGCCTGGAGGTACTCTGGAAGAAGGGGGATCTTTCCTCCACCTCCGGGGGCGTCGATGACGAAGTGGGGAACGGCCAATCCGCTGGTCCATCCCCTGAGGGTCTGGATGATCTCCAGCCCCTTCCTCACACTGGTGCGGAAGTGCTCTCCACCTGCCACGACATCCGCCTGGTAGATGTAGTAGGGGCGGACTCTGGCTTTGAGGAGCCGCTGCATGAGGGTCTTCATCACGGATGGATCGTCGTTCACCCCCTTCAGGAGAACCGTCTGGCACCCCAGGGGAACGCCGGCATCGGCGAGCATCCCCAGGGCCTTCACGGCGGCGGGCGTCAGCTCGTCGGGATGGTCGAAGTGGGTGTTGATGAACACCGGGTGGTGCCGTTTGATGATGTCACACAGCTCCGGGGTGATCCGCTCCGGGAGGTGGCTCGTCACTCGGCTCCCGATGCGTATGATCTCCAGGTGCGGGATCGCCCTCAGCTGGCTCAGGAGGTACTCCAGGCGTCGGTCGGACAGGAGGAGCGGGTCCCCCCCAGAGAGGATGACGTCCCGGACTTCCGTGTGCTCCCGGATGTAGGCGAGCCCTGCGTCGTACTGGTTCAGGGGGATTTTCTCCGGGTCCCCTACCTTTCGCCGACGGGTGCAGAAGCGGCAATAGGAAGCACAGACCGGAGACACCAGGAAGAGAACCCGGTCTGGGTACCTGTGGGTGATGTTGAGCACCGGGGAATCTGCGTCCTCACCCAGGGAGTCCACGATTCCGTCCTCAATGGTGTTCTCGGCCGGCGTGGGAACGTACTGATTCCAGATGGGGTCCCCGGGCTCCCGGATGAGGTCCAGGGCCGCGGGAGTGATCCGGAGGTTGAACGCCCGGATGGCCTTCTCCACCTCATCTCTGTCGATATTCTCTTCCCCGAAGCGCTCCACCAGCTCGTCCACCGTGGTGAGGCTCTGCTTCAGGATCTGCTGCCAATGGTCCATTCTGATCTTGTCCGGTCAAACGGTGAGGTTCTTGGCGTAGATGACCCGATCGTCACCGACCTCGTAGAAGTCGGGGACCCGGGCGACCTCCCGGTATCCTCTCTTCAGGTAGAACGCCCGGGTCGGGTCGTACTCCGGGCGGGACGAGGTCTCGATGATGAGCAGCCTTGCGTTGGACCGGGTAAGCCTTCCTTCGACCTCCTGGAGAAGAACGCTCCCGATCCCCATCCCCTGGGCCTCCGGGGACACTGCGATCCAGTAGAGGTCCCAGGTGCCCAGGGTGCAGGGAGTCGGGCCATGAACGGTGAAGCCCAGCAGGTCCCCGTCGGGGGTGAAGGCGCCCACGGCGGTGTAATCCTGCTCGGGGTGTGTGAAGGAGGAATCCAGTACTTCCAGCCCCACCAGGATCTCGTCTTCCCGGAAGACCCCGGTGGCTCTGAGGATGCGCTCGGCCTGGCATCGGGCATCGGCGCCAAGCGGCGCCAGGGAATGGGAATCGACCTCCGTGTGTGTCACCGATCATGCTCCGAGAGGGTGTCCACTACGTAAGAGCCTCCTGAAGCACCCTGCCCACCAGCTCACGGTAGCTCATGCCCTCCACCCTGGCGGCCCTGGCCAGCCCCGCCGAAGGGCTCACGTCGGGATTCGGGTTCACCTCCAGAATCCAGAGGCCATCCGGAGGGCTCAGGCGAAAATCCACGCGCCCGTATCCTCTCCCTCCCACTGCCCGCCAGGCCTTCAGCGCCAGCAGCCGGATCCGGGACGCCAGTGCAGTGGGGACGGGGGCCGGGCAGACGGGCCTGGTTCCCATATCCTCCAGGCTCCCCGCCACCCATTTCGCTTCGTACGCCACGATGGGGTGGTGGCCCTCCGGAAGCCCCTGGAAGGTAATCTCCGACAGAGGGAGAACCTCCCGCCCGATGATGGCCGCATTGATCTCACGGGTACCGATGAAGGCCTGCACCAGGAGGGGGCCTCTGTCTCTCATTTCCTCCAGGCGGCGGGCCAGAGACAACGGGTCCGACACGACGGCACCCTGGTCGATGCCGACGGACCCGTCTTCTTCGGCCGGTTTCACGATGGCAGGGAAGCTCGTCCATCGGGCAGGGAGATCCAACGATCCTTTCCGTGCTCCCTCCATTCCAGACCACAGGGACCAGACGGGAACCGGCAGGCCGTGTTCACTCAGGAGGGCATTCACCCGGTCCTTCTGCCTGGACCTGGCCAGGGTGGCGGACGGACTTCCTGTCATGGGGAGACCCGACTCCTCCACGACCTGGGCCGCCAGAACCTCTCCCTCGCTCCTCCCACCGAGACCCTCACAGAGGTTGAACACGACCTGGGTGCCGCTCGATGCCAGGCGAGGCCTCCAGGATTCCACATCCTCCTCGGCCGGGAGCCGGATCGCCTCGTGCGCCAGGGCCTTCAGGGCTTCCTCCACCGCCTCCACCGCCTCCAGGACCTCCAGCTCGTCCGGGGTGGCCCAGGGCCTCCCCTTCACGTCGTCGTAAAGGATCGTCACCCTCATTGGGCGGCCGCCTCGCTCCCCATCCGCACCGGCTGGGGCGTTTCCAGATCGGCAGGTTTCGGCACCAGGGGTGTCGCGGCTCTGGTCATCCCCAGACGCTCCACGGCCGCCTCCAGGACCGAGAGGATCATCCGGTCGTAGGAAATCCCGGCAGCCCGGGCCGCCTTCGGGTAGCAGGAGTTCTGCTCCGGATCCGGGAGGATCCCCGGGAGAGCGTTCAGCTCCAGCACGTTGGCCCGTCCGGAGGAGTCCAGGCGAACATCCACCCGGGCCCAGTCACGACACCCCAGCGCATGGAAGGCCCCCAGCGCCACCCCCGCGATATCGGCTTCCAGATCCCGGCTCAGGTGCGCCGGACAGTCGAAGATGGACAGGGGCGCATCCGGGGTGTCCCAGACCCACTTCGCCTCCCAGCCGTAGAGGGGGGGAGCTCCAGGAGGGAGGGAGTCGAAGCGGATCTCCACCGGGGGAAGGACCCTGGTCCCGAGACCGTTTCCCAGAATGGCCACCGTGAACTCTCGGCCCGTGAGGAACTCCTCCACCAGGGCCGGCTGGCCGTACCGCTCCTCCACCCAACGGACCCGGGCCTCCGCTTCCATCCGGGTCCCGCAGAGAGAGCCCACGTCGATCCCCTTGGAAGACCCCTCGTAGAGAGGCTTCACGAAGAGGGGACAGGAGAGGCCGTCCAGGCGGAGCGTGCCGTTTCCATTCCCGGACACGGTCCACCGGGGGGTGGGGACGCCCCTTGCCGCAAGGACCTCCTTGGTCCGCTGCTTGTCCAGCCCCAGCGCCAGGGTGAGAGGGTCGCTTCCGGTGTAGGGGATTCCGTAGAACTCGCAGATGGCTGGGACGTGGGCCTCCCGGTTGGGGCCGTGGAGACCCTCCGCGATGTTGAAGACGATGTCGGGCTGGGATTCCCTGAGACGCTGAGGAAACGACTCGTCGGCCTTCAGGCGGATGACCGTGCCTGCGCGGCCGAGGGCCTCGGCAACGGCAGCGATGGTCTCCGGGTCGTCCCACTCCGCAAAGCGGTCGTGGGACACGCTACTTGGTGGTTCTTCTTCCTCCGAGGGCTTCTCGTTGAAGGCGAACCCGATTCTCAGCGCCAAGGTGATGTACCCCTATGAAAAAACCCCTCTCGCGAGAGGGGATACGCCGGACTGGCCCGGCGGGCACGGATCGGATTTTTCTACACCCAGAATCTAGCAAAAGAAACTTCGCGGGGGAAGAGTCTTGAAGGGGATCCTCCAGGGGCTTTCCGCACCTGTCTCCCAGGGCCATCAGGGTTGCCATGGATCGCCCCTTCCACGACCCTTGTCCCATGAAACGGACACTGATGGTGATGGGTGCCCTGGCCCTCCTCATCCTGGCCGGGCTGGCAGGGGGATCCATCCTGGAACGGAACAGGAGGGTGGCGGAGATGCAGGCCCTCCGGGCCGCCCTGGATCAGGCCCGCTTCTCCGCCGACTCCTGCAAGGTGGCCCTCTCGTGGGAAGAAAGGGGCTTCCTGGAGTTCGATCGCATGGTGGACTCCCTCCGCGCCGAGATGGAGAGTTACGAGGACCCCCATCGGGGCGGAGTCCCCCAGGCGGAGTACGAGGCCTACCTGGAGAGCTTCGAGCGGTACAACGACTCGGTGGCAGCCTGGCAGGCCAGGGCGGACAGCCTCCGGGCCATGGAAGCCGCATGTCGCGCTCTGGTGGAAGCTCACAACTACCTGGGAGACTCCATTCGGCGGCGGCAGGAGGCGTTGAGATCGGAGTCCCGATGAGCCACCGGCCGGTCACACCCTAGTCCGGCGGGAGAGCATCCGGGCCGCCTACCCTTCTAAGGGAACAGTCAGGATTCCTGGAGCCCTCGCTCATGGCCCAAACTGCTTCCATCCTCACCCGGTTCTTCGGCTGGACCGCCGGGGTGTTTTTCCGGGTGGAG
>JASFRP010000353.1:0-4732 GCA_050114895.1 Gemmatimonadota bacterium | reverse complement strand
ATTCGCGGCCTTGTCCAGAAGAGCGGGTACCCAGAGCTCCAGATCCAGCCCAGTGGTGACGAACAGTTGCGCTCCACGGAGGTCACGGGCAAAGCTCGGTTTTGGGCGCACGAAGTGCGCGTCCTCCCGAGGGTCCGCGATGGAAGTGACCTCAACGGCGCTCCCTCCGATCTCCCGGACCACCGACGCATAGACCGGCAGGGTCGCCACCACCCGGATCGGGTCTCCGGAATTCGCCTGCGCCCCCAACGTCCCTGCTCCTCCCAGAACCCCCATCACTCCCAGGGCACCCAGGACCAGTGATGACACGCGTCTCATGGATCATCCTCTCTATTGCATGTGATGGCGTCGTCGGCCACGGGATCAGTACTTCTCGTGTTTGTGCGGCCCCATGGCGAAAGTGACCTGGACGAGGAGCTGACCTTCATTCCCGGTCCCTTGACCCAGGAGATCGTACTCCATGCGGAGCCTCACGTACTCGCTCTGCCACCAGGTCAAGGTAGGGGATACCAGCCACGCCGTCTCCCCGGTGTCCTCGGGGTTCTCCACCCAGTCGTAGCGCGCCCCCACCAGCCACCGTGGCCCCAGACGCACCTCGGTCATGCTCCATACACCGGTGGCCGTTCCCAGAGGCGACGCCTCAGGGGGCACGTCCCCGGGGTCCCGCACCATGACCCCTGCTCTCAAGACGGCCTCCCTGTAGCCTGATCGCCCCGGAGGCCGCCAGGTGAGAGCACCCTCCAGGTTGAAGAGGCGCTGGTCGTACTCCAGGTCGGGATCCTGGTATCGGCCCACGACGGCACTGGCGCCCAGATCCAGGTCCCATGAGGAGGAGAGATCCCAGAACGCGTTCAGGTGGCCCAGGTAGGTCAACCGCTCGGACTCGCCAAAGAGGGCCTCGTTGGACGCTCTGGTCACCTCCAGCCACGCCTGCCAGGTCCCGAACCGCTCAACGGGCAGGAGGGCGTACAGAGACAGCCCGGTCTGCGCCAGCGGCTCCTCCCCGACAAACACCAGGTGCGGGAGGGAGCGGCTCTGAAAGTAGAGGGCATGGCTGTGCCACCGGTTGAGGGTGCCCAGCCTCTGGTAGAACCTGCCCAGGGTGAGACCGAATCCACCGGGGATGTTCACCCACTCCAGGTATCCCTCTTCCACGCCGAACTCGGCATCGGCATGCTCGTGCTCATCAGGGCCGAAGGGGGCGATTTCCCCCCCGGGCTCATGAAGAGACATGAAGACCTTGGCCCGGGAGAAGGGGTCCAGAGCCGACACGAGGGACAGTTCGAATTCCCGGGGAATGAAGTTGTCCTCGCCCGAGTGATCCGGATCGACGCGGCCGAAGATGTCGCCGGTCACGCTGATTTCCGGGTTCAGGGCCTGAAGCGCCCGCTGTCGACCGACGCCCACCTGGCCCTGCGGCACTGCCATCCCACCCACCGTGTCGGTGCCGGCAGCGGCGGCGGCGGCGGCCCGGAGGTTCGCGAGGGCGTCTTCGGCCTGGGCCCGTTCCTCCTCCCCGGCGAGGCGGGCGAGGGCAGCCTCGAGGCTGTCGATTCGAGCCCTCAGCCGAGCGAGCTCCCGCTGGAGCGTGTCCGGCGGCTGGGTCTGCTGGCGGGCGGTCAGGGAGCCCGGCGTCCAGAATGTCAGGACGGCTGCCAGCGCCAACCCTACCCAAGCCCACAGAATACGCCTGGAAGATCCGACTGAGCCCCCGTTCATGTCCTTTCCCCCCGTCCAGGGTTCCTGTTACGAGTCTGAGTTTCCTCCGCAGTCAGGCATCCATCTCCACTTTCACGCCCCGCTCCTCCAGAGCCTGGATGATCTCCACCACGTGATCCTGACCCCGGGTCTCCAGCTGAAGAACGATCTCCACGTCCCCCACCGAGATGTCCGCGAACCCTCTCCGATGGTGGATACCCATGACGTTCGCTCCCTTTTCCGCCACCAGCTCCGTGAGCCGGAGGAGGGACCCGGGCCGGTCCCGAACCTTTACGATGAGGTGAGCCATGCGCCCGTCCCCTACCAACCCCCGCTCGATGATGCGGGAGATCATGTTCACATCGATGTTCCCCCCGCAGAGGATACCCACCACCGGCTCGTTCTCCTCCACCGGAATCTTGCCGGTGGTCAACGCGGCAAGGGGGACGGCGCCGGCGCCCTCCACAACGGTCTTTTCCCTCTCCAGGAGGCGCAGGATGGCCGAGGCGATCTCCTCCTCCCCCACGGTGACGATGTCGTCCACGTATTCCTGGATGATGGGGAACGTCCGCTCACCGACGCGCTTCACGGCGATGCCGTCGGCCAGCGTCTCGGCACTCTCGATGGAGACGACTGCGCCGGCTTCCCTGGAGGCCAGGGCGGAGGCAGCCGCTGCGGCCTCCACTCCGATGACCCGGACCGACGGCTTCAACGTCTTCACCGCCACGGCGATTCCCGAGATAATCCCACCTCCACCGATGGGAACCACCACCGTCTTCAGGTCCTCCACCTGCTCCACGAGCTCCAGCCCAATGGTCCCCTGGCCCGCGATCACCGCCTCATCGTCGAAGGCGTGGACCAGGTTCATCCCCTCCTCCTCCACCATCCGATAGACTTCCTTCAAGCCGTCGGAAAGGGTGGCGCCGGTCTGAATGACCCGAGCCCCGTACCGCTTCGTGTTCGCCACTTTGATGAGGGGAGTGAACTCGGGCATCACCACCGTGGCACAGAGCCCGAGTCGGGCGGCGTGGTAGGCCACCGCCTGGGCATGGTTGCCGGCGCTGGCCGTCACCACCCCCCGCTTTCGCTCCTCCGGGGTGAGCTGGAGAAGCTTGTTCAGGGCTCCTCGATCCTTGAAGGAGCCGGTGCGCTGGAGGTTCTCGAACTTGAAGTGGAGCCGGCCCGGAACGAGGTCCTCAAAGGCGTGGGTGTGCTTGCATGGAGTGTGGACCACCCCACCTCTCAGCCGCCCTCGTGCGGCGTGGATGTCGGCGAGCTTGATCATACTCCGTCAGGCGTTCCCCCGGCGGGAGTCTCCATAAGGAGGCGGAGCCAGGCGCCGGGATCGATGCGTCGGCAACCGGTCGCGGTTTGCCCCTCAGCTCTTCTTCCGATAGACGCCGAGACGGAGAGGAGGATCGACGCGCCAGTAGAAGTAGAGGCGGTTTTCTCCATCCACCACCACGTTCTTCTTCCTGTCCCGGGTCTTGGGATAGTCCTTTCCCTCCCGGCTTTCCACGACCAGGATCTCACCATCCCCCAGCTCGGCCACGCACTCCTTCACGCCGTCCTCGAGATTCCTCAGGAGGTCTTCTTCTGCCTCGTCGTGGACGTCTCCCTCCGACTCCGGAGCGAGCTCCCTTCCCCCCACCTTCTCGTAGGTGGCATCGAATTCTTCAGCCGAGATGGAGAGCTGCTTGTCCCGGCGGAAACCAATCTCCGTCAGTGCACGGGAGTTAAAGTTGGGCTGTACGCTCTGATAGGAAGTCCCGTACTGCTTCAAGATCATGCGCTCAGGCTCCTTGAGATCGAGAGGGTCCGCTGGATGCTGCTTACCACGCCAGTTTCCGGCGAGCTGCCGGCTAGCTCCTTCCCAGGTTCAAGATCCGCTCCAGCTCTTCGGCGGTGAGCTCCTCACCCAATTTCGATCCCATACCGTGAGGGGATCGGGAGCTGGCCCCACGCTTCGCCGCTGCCCGGTCTTCCCGGACAGGCGTGCCGGCATAGTCGAATTCGGGCAAGTGTTCGCGCTTAAGGGTCCGTCCCAGGTGGTATTCCAGGCTCTTCATGGCTCCCAGGTCCGCCGCCGTGAGGAAGGTGACGGCGGTCCCGGTGGCGCCCGCTCGGGCGGTCCGCCCGATCCGGTGCACGTAATCCTCCGGATCCAGAGGTACGTCGTAGTTCACCACGTGGGTGATCCCCTCCACGTCGAGTCCCCGCTGAGCGATGTCGGTAGCCACCAGGACTCGGGTCTTCCCCTCGGAAAAACGCTCCAATGCCTGGGTCCGGTGGCGCATCTGGCGGTCCGAGTGCATAGCGTCAGCCCGGATTCCGCCTCGCTCCAGGCGGGTCCTCAGAGCGTCTGCCCCGGCCTTCGTGCGGCAGAAGACCAGAACCTGACTCCAGTCACTTTCCTCCAGCAGCTTGAGGAGGAGGTCTGGTTTCTTCTCAGGCTTCACGGAATAGACGATCTCGGTGATCCCTTCGGCCGTAGTGCCGGAGGGGGTCGCCTCCAGCCAGACGGCGTCCCGCGTGAGCTGCAGGGCCAGCGCATGCACGCCATTCGGCATCGTGGCGGAGAAGAGGAAGATCTGGGGCTTTGCGGAGATCCCTCTCCGGATGTCCTCGATCTGCGGTCGGAAGCCCATGTCCAGCATCCGATCGGCTTCGTCCAGGACCAGCGTCCTGAGACCGGAGAGGTCCACTCTCCGCTTCCCCATGTGATCGATGAAGCGGCCGGGAGTGGCGACGATGATCTCGTATCCCTCCCGAAGCGCCTTCTCTTGCGGCCCGTAGGCCACCCCACCCACGATGAAATCCACGCGGATCACGGTTCCCTTCGCCAGGGCCTCCGTGTCCTCTGCCACCTGTTGAGCCAACTCCCGGGTCGGACAGAGGACCAGGACCTGGAGTCCCTTCCCCGACTCCACTTTCTCCAGGGCCGGGATCATGAATGCCCCCGTCTTCCCGGTCCCCGTCTGCGCCACCCCCACCACGTCCCTGCCTTCCAGGGACGGAGGGATCGCCTTCCACT
>JASFRP010000352.1:0-4733 GCA_050114895.1 Gemmatimonadota bacterium | reverse complement strand
AGCTCTTGGAGGAGATGGATGCGGAGATCCCGCGGAGCCTCACCGACCTTATTCGCCTGGAGGGAGTTGGGCCAAAGAAGGCGAGGAAGCTGTGGGAATCCCTGGGGGTGGCCTCGGTTGACGAGCTCGAGTCCGTGCTCCATACGGGTCGGGTGGAGGCTCTGGAGGGATTCGGCAAGAAGACCGTTGAGAAGATCGGGCAGTCCGTTGAGGACTTCCGCAAGCACCAGGGTCGCTTCCTCCTGTCCGATGCGGACGTTCTGGTAGCGCCCCTCGTACGGAGCCTGCAGGAGATCCCGGGGGTGGAACGGGTGGAGGTGGCCGGAAGCTACCGGAGGCGGAAGGATACCGTGGGCGATGTGGATCTCCTGGTCCTCTGTGAGGAGAACGCCACAGGAGTCATGGACCGTTTCGTGGCGTTTGGGGGTGCATTGAGAGTCGAGTCTGCCGGCGAGACCCGAGGGCGAATTCTCCTCCGGTCCGGACTGCCCGTGGATATCAGGATACTGCCCCGGGAATCCTACGGGGCCGCCCTCCATTATTTCAGCGGCTCCAAAGAGCACAATGTGGCCATCCGGACCCTGGGGGTTAAGAAGGGACTTCGGATCAACGAATACGGCGTGTTCCGGGAAGGGGAGGGGGGCGAGCGACTGGGTGGGGAGACGGAGGAGGAGGTCTTTGAAGCAGTGGGCCTCCCCTGGATCCCGCCCGTCCTGCGAGAGAACCGGGGGGAGGTGGAGGCGGCCCGGGAAGCCCGCCTTCCGAAGCTGATCTCCCTGGAGGACATCCGGGGAGACCTCCAGATGCACAGCACCTGGAGCGACGGGGTGAACTCCATTCGGGAGATGGCCGAGGAGTGCAAGGCACGAGGTTACGAATACCTATCCCTCACCGACCACAGTCAGGCAGTGACGGTGGCTGGTGGCCTCAAACCCCAGGAGGTTCTCGCGCAAGGACGGGAAATCGAGGGGATTCGGGAAGAGCTGGAAGGGATCCGGCTCTTTCAGAGCCTGGAGGTGGACATCCTGAATGATGGCACCCTGGACATGCCCGACGAGGTTCTCGAAAGCCTGGATCTCGTTCTGGTTTCGGTGCATTCGTCTATGCACATGGAGAAGACCGCGATGACCGAGAGGGTGATCCGGGCCCTCGGCCACCCGGAGGTGGATATCCTGGCCCATCCAACGGGTCGGATCCTGAACCGGAGGGAACCGTACGCTCTGGACGTGGATGCGGTGCTGCAGGCCGCGGCTGAATTGGACGTGGCGGTGGAGCTCAACGCTCACCCGGAGCGCCTGGACCTGCATGACGGCCACGTTCGCCGGGCCAAAGAGCTGGGGGTGAAGGTGGCCATCAACACGGACGCCCATTCCACCAGGGACCTCCATCTGATTCGGTATGGCGTGGACCAGGCGAGGCGAGGTTGGCTGGAGCGAGGCGATGTCTTGAATGCCTTGCCGCTGTCGGAATTCGAGGGGTGGATCCAAAGGAAGAACCGCCGATGAGAGCGCCGTGCTGATCCTGGAGATCCTGCTCCTCCTGGTGGGGTTCGCGGCCCTCTACTTCGGTGCCGACTGGATGGTCCGGGGTGCGGCCCGCCTGGAGGGAAGCCTTGGCCTGAGCCCCATTGTCATTGGATTGACCGTCGTGTCCCTGGGCACCTCCGCTCCGGAGCTGGTGGTGGCCGTTCTGGCTACCATCGCGGGGAGCGGAGATCTGGCGGTGGGCAATGTCATGGGATCGAACCTGGCCAATATCGGCCTCATCCTCGGCGCCACCGCCCTGGTTCGTCCTCTCGTGGTGCTGCAGCGAGTAGTGCGACGGGAGATCCCCATCATGATCTTCCTCACTCTCCTTCTATTTCCCCTCATTCTGGATCTGCAGGTGGACAGGGTGGACGGTGCCTTTCTGTGTCTGCTCCTGGCCACCTATCTGACGTACGTCTTCCACCAGGGGAAGAAAGCTCCGCCCGGTCTCGTCTCTCCCTACACGAAGCTGGCTGGCAAGGTCTGGCGAGTGGAGAAGAGGGCCGCCGTCATGGACATCGGTCTTCTGGTGGTGGGCGTTTTCGGGCTGGTCCTGGGCGGAAAGGCCATCGTGGAATCGGCCACCTACCTGGCGAGGGCCCTGGGGGTCAGTGAGATGACCATAGGGATCACCGTGGTGGCCATCGGGACCTCCTTGCCGGAGCTGGCCACCTCTCTGATGGCGGCTCTGCGCAAACAGACCGACATCGCCGTGGGGAACGTCATCGGCTCGAACATCTTCAATATTGCGGGTGTCCTGGGCGTGGCTGGGGCGGTGGAGCCCATAAGAGTGGCCCGCGGGGTCCTGACAGTGGAGTATCCGGCCCTTCTGGCCATCTCCCTGGTCGTTCTCTTCGTTCCCGTCGCCTGCCGGCGTCAAGGGCGTTTCCAGATCCGGAGACTTGGAGGTGCCATCCTCCTGGGAACCTACGTGGCCCTGGGGTACTGGGTTCTGGTCCTGAGCTGAGGCGTGTTCCGGTGGCGGGGCTTCAAGCCTCTCGGACGGGGCCGTGCCGCCTCTTCAGACCTGGGCCAGGGCCTGAGAGACGTCTGCCATCAGGTCCCCAGGGTCCTCCAATCCGACTGAGATCCGGCACATCGACGGGGTGATCCCGATCTTCTCCTGATCCTCCAGGGGAATGTCGGAGTGCGTCATGGCTCCGGGATGCTCCGCCAGGGATTCGGTCCCACCGAGGCTCACTGCGAGCTTGATGAGCTTCAGGGCGTTCAGGAATCGGAACGCCTCCGCTTCCCCACCCTTCAACTCGAAGGCGATCATGGAGCCGGCGCCGGTGCACTGCTGGTTGAAGACTTCGTACCCCTGGTCCCCTTCCCGGAGATGTCCCAGGTAGCTCACCCTCAGCACCTTGGGGTGATCCCTGAGGAAGTCCGCCAGGATCTGGGCGTTCTCCATTTCGGTGTGCATACGAATCTTCAGTGTCTCCAGGCTTCTCATCAGGAGAAACCCGGTGAACGGACCGGCCATGTTACCCAGGAAGGTCCGAGTGGCCCGGACCTGGTCCATCAGGTCACTCGGTCCCAAAACCGCCCCTGCGATCAGGTCCGAATGGCCCCCCACGTACTTGGTCAGGGAGTAGACCACCAGGTCGGCGCCGTGCTTCAGGGGCTGCTGGAAGACCGGTCCCAGGAAAGTGTTGTCGACGGCCAGGAGAACGCGGCGCTCCTCGGTGGACAACTCCCGGGCGACACGGGCGCATGCCTGGATGTCCACCAGGTCGTTCGTCGGGTTCGAAGGAGTCTCCAAATAGATCATTCGAAGCCGGTGGATTCTGTCCCCTTCAGCCAGGGCTTGCCTGACGCCCTCGGCGCCGTGGGAGGAGCGGAAGCAGACCACCTCGATCCCGTAGTGAGGGAGTACCTCGTGAAAGAGGTATTCCGTTCCCCCGTAGCTGGGCTCGGAGAAGACCACCACGTCCCCAGGCCGGAGGAAGGTCAGGGCTGCGGTGGATATGGCCGCCATTCCGCTGGCGAAGACGGCTGCGTCCTCGGCTCCATCCCAGAGCGTCAGCCGATCCTCGAGAATCTGAATGCTGGGGTTGTTGAGCCGGGAGTAGATGAGACCGATCTCCTCGCCGGCGTCCTTCTCCCGGAGCCCGTACGCTTTGTAGAAGAAATCCTTCCCGGCCTCCGCGCTCTGGAAAGTGAAGGTGGAGGTCGCAAAAATGGGGGCCTTCACAGCCCCCTCCGACCAATCGGGTCGATACCCGTAGCTCATCATGAGGCTCTCGGGAGCCAGGGCCCGATCACCGATCTTCTTCTTGGCCTTCTTGTCCCACATGGAAAGTCTCCGGAAACAGAGTCGATCTGGAAGAGGAGTCCGGCCGAGAGCCTCCTCTGGCGACCCGGAAGAGCGCTGGACCGGCAACCAGGGAATACTACCGTTTGGGGAGGGGAGGGGCCAGTTGGAGGCTGGAGAAATCCCTTGCCCCTGAAGTGCTTTACCTCGAGCTTCAGGGAGGGGAGCGGGAGGGAATCCCAACCCCGAAAAGGAGTCAGTCATGAACGTGACCTCCAACCCCGTTCTCCGAGCCATCGGCCTCTGGGTGCAGAAGGGGCGGGGGAAGGGAACCCTTTCGGAGGCGGGCTCCTGAGCGTGGAGAGGAAAGACCCGGCCGAATTCGGGAGCCTGCTGCCCACAATCCTGGTTCCCCCTCCGGGACCGCGCTCCCTGGAGATGTCCCGACGTCTCGCACGAGTGGAGTCACGAAACGTGACCCACCTGACGCCGGCTTTCCCCGTCTTCTGGGACTCCGCCTGCGGGACGAACGTCCGAGACGTGGACGGGAATGTCTTCCTGGACCTCACAGGTGCGTTCGGCGTCTCGGTGGCTGGCCACCGGAACCCCCTCATCACGCAGGAAATCCGGGATCAGGCGGAACGGCTGGTCCACGGTATGGGAGACGTCCATCCACCGGCCAAGAAGGTGGAGCTCCTGGAGGCTCTCGCCCGGATCGTGCCGTGGGCAGATTCCCGGGCCATCCTGGGATCCTCCGGATCGGAGGCTGTGGAGGCGGCTCTGAAGACGGCGCTTCTCGCCACGAGGAGGCCGGGGATCGTTGCCTTCGAGGGGGCCTACCATGGCCTCACCCTGGGATCGCTCGCAGTCACGGAGCGGGAGGATTTTCGAGAGCCGTTCAGGAAGCGTCTCTATCCGGGGGTACGCTTCGTTCCATTCCCCGAGCCCTT
>JASFRP010000351.1:0-4738 GCA_050114895.1 Gemmatimonadota bacterium | reverse complement strand
CTTTCCGGCACGCTGTTCGGAGCAGTGAGCGCCAGCCCCTGGGCCCTCCTGGGGATCGGGAATCTCCTCCTCCTCTTCGCGCTCTTCATGCTGGATGTCTTCCCCGTTCCCGTGCCTCGGCGGCTCATGAGCTGGGCGGCCGCCCGGGAGGGCGGATCGTATGGCGCCGCCTTCGTCCTGGGCGCCACATCGGGGGTCGTGGCAGCCCCCTGTGGCGCCCCCGCCTTCGCCGTGGTCCTGACATGGGTGGCGGCGAGCCAGGCCGGAGTCCTGGGCTTCGTCTACCTCTTCGCGTTCTCCCTGGGGATGACCGCGATTCTGGTGGCGGTGGGTCTCTTCTCGGGAGTCCTGACGGGCCTCCCCAGATCCGGGCGATGGATGGTGTGGTTGAAGAAGGGGGCGGGGATCCTCATGATCGCCGTGGCTCAATACTACTTTGTGAAGGCGGGATACAACCTGTGACCGGATCAACTCGTTCGGAGACCTGGAAGGGGCTTTGGGCCGAAGAGCCCACGGCCAGTCATGGCCCGGCGCGGCGGAGCGGCGGATCCATCCTCCTTCTCGCGGCCTGGGCTCTGGTCTTTCCGGCCGCCGGGGTAATGGCTCAGGAGGTGGCGCTGCCCCTGGGTACCCAGGCTCCCTCCGCATCTCTGGAGGACCTGGACGGGAACCCCGTCCAGCTCCTGGACTTCGTGGAGGAAGGAAAGCCCACACTCCTGGAGTTCTGGGCCACCTGGTGTGAGCAGTGCGCAGCTCTACAGCCTCAGATGGACGCGGTCCAGGCCGGTTTCGGTTCCCGGGTAAAGGTCATAGCCGTGGCCGTGGCGGTCTCCCAGTCCCCCCGGAGGGTGAGACGGTACCTGGAAGAGCACGATCCCGGCTACCCCTTCCTCTGGGATGGGAGCGGGAACGCCGTCCGGAGCTACCAGGTCCCCACCACTTCAGTGGTGATCCTCCTGGACCGGAACGGAAAGGTAGCCTACACGGGATCCGGTGGGCACCAGGATCTGGTGGGTGCGGTGGAGGCACTCCTGGGCAGTTGACCCGTCCGTGAAACGGGTTCCTCCAGCTACATCCCCGACTCCGGAGTCACCCGGTCGATGGCCGCCTTCAACTCCTCGTAGGCCGCCGGATCCACCTGATTGAATCTGGGGATCACATGGGCGATTCGACCCTCCGGGTCCACCACGATGACGGCCCGGCTCCCTACCTGTCCGTTGTCCCTCGGGTCCCCACCAAACGCGGCATACCCTGCGCCGGTGGGATCGCTACCCATGAGGAACTGGAAGTCTTCATCTCTGGCCCAGGAAGCCAACTCCTCGGCGGAGTCGTTGGAGATGCCGATGAGGACCACATCCTGGCCGTCGTGGAACAAGCGTGCGTACTGATCACGGTACGCTTCCATTTGAACCGTTCAGCCACTCGACCTGGCCCGGAAGAAGAAGGCCAGGACCAGCGTCTCCCCCCGGTATTCGTTCAGGCTGATGGGATCGGCGACGACGCCGTAGCGGGTGGCGCCTTCCAGCTGAATGTTCGGGGCCATCTCCCCCACCGCCAGGAACCGGGGCTGGTCCTGAGCGGCGCCGGCGCGGGGCAGGCCGGCCATCAACGCTACCGCAGAGAGACACACTGCAGCGAATCGTCGCATGTCGACTCCTCGTGTGTTTGGGTTGGGACGTGGGTGAGTACCCGCGCTCATACCGAGGTGCCAGGCGAGAGTTCCTCCTCAACTTCCCTCCTCCGGCTGCCCGGGCGGAGGGTCCCGCAGCGAGGGGACGGCGCTGGTGGGATCCACGTGGACGGTGACATCCGATCCCGGCACCAGATTCCGCACCCGGGCTTCCACCACCTCCACAAGAGCGTGGGCAGACTCCAGGGTGCGGCTGCCGTCCATGGTGACGTGGAAATCGACGAAGTAGTGGGGTCCTGACGGGCGGACGCGGACACGGTGGCAGTCCAGCACTCCTTCCACCGATTCCACCTCCCGGGTCACCTCCTCGGCCATGCCAGCGGGAGCAGTGTCCAGAAGGGCTCCGAGAGTGCGCCATCCGAGCTTGCAGCTCACCCATACGACGATGAGCGCGACGATGACGGCAGCGAACGCATCGCCCCGCACGAGCCAACCGAGACTCGGATTCCCTCGGGACACCCACACACCCACCAACCCCAGGATCACCACGGCCGACGACCAGATGTCCGTGGCGAAGTGGAGGGCGTCCGCCTCCAGGGCCTGGCTGTTGTGTTTCCTCGCGGCCCGGTAGAGCATGCGTGAGCGACTGAAATCCACCACGACAGAGACGCCCATGACCAGGAAGGCCCAGACGGACGGATCCACTTCCACAGACCGGACGAAGAGGCGGACGTACCCTTCTCGCAGGACCCAGGCCGAGGTGATCAGGAGCAGGGCCGTCTCGAAGAGAGCCGAGAGGTTCTCCACCTTTCCGTGGCCGAACAGGTGTTCAGAATCGGGAGGTTTGTCCGACAGGCGCACCGCGAAGTAGGTGACCGCTGCCGCCGCGAGATCGAGGGAGGAGTGAAGAGCTTCGGCGAGGATCCCGAGGGAGTTGGTGGCGATGCCCACCACGAGCTTCATCCCCGTCAGGCCGAGGGCCGCCAGGACGGAGGTGAGGGCGGCTGAGCGTTTCTCCTGCTGGGCTTTCGTCTGGGACATGTGGGCCCCGGACCGTCCCCCGGTCCACTCCACGGAAGCGGGCTCGGGGAGCACGTAAGAATCCTGCTCTGGGAACCCTTAAATTGCCGAAGGCGGCCCGGAGGCCACAAGGGGAGGGGTCGGGGCAGGTCCCACCCCCCCCCTGCATCCCCTAGCGGGGTTCCGTCCCCGGCGGCACGGCCTCCATCACGAGCTCCATGGCCCGTCTGAGGGCTCGCCCGCCGGGCCCGGATCCCCTGTATTTCCCCAGGCGGACGATGACCAGGTCGTGGGAGGGGACGATGGTGACGCTTTGGCCCCCGGCCCCTCTCATGGCCATGGCGTCTGCAGGAATCGGGAGGGCCTCGTCGCCGTTCATCCACAGGAACGCACCCCCGTACTGGCGCCGGCCGTCGGCCACCCAGGCCGGCGCAAGCGTGTTCGCGTACGTCACGTAGCCTTCGGGTAGGATCCTCTCCCCGTTCCAGACGCCGTCCTGAAGATAGAGGTTCCCCAGGCGGGCCCAGTCCCGGGCCGGGAGGAATTCGTACCCCTGGGTGAGGTTGTTCCCGTAGGGGTCGGTCTCCAGCACCGCGTCCCGGATCCCGATCTTGTCGAAGAGGTTCCGCTGGGGAAAGGCGTGGTAGTCTTCCCCCCGGCCCTCCACGGCAAGCCGGATGAGGTAGTTCGTGAGAACCGGATCGGAGTTTCGATAACGGCCCACCGTGTTGGGCGGCCACTGCTGCGGTCGCGTGGCAGCCCACTGGAAGGAGTTGACGGTCCCGGTATAGAAGAAGAGGTGATCCGGGTACCCCAGATCCGGGTCGTAGTCCGGGTCCTGGGGGGCTCGGATCCGGATTCCCGAAGACATGCGCATGATGTCTCCGATGCGGATCCGTTGGCGGGGATCACCAGGGTCCTGCCACTCCGGAACGGGGGCGGGCTCCCAAAGCTCATATGCCCCCTGCTGGATGAGGACTCCCATCAAGGCCCCGGTGAGGCTCTTCCCCATGGACCAGCTCTCCAGAGGGGTGTGGAGGCCGATCCCCTCCCCGTACCGCTCCCCGAGGATCCGACCCCTGTACGTCACCAGGAGGGCCAGCGTCATGGCTTCCGGCGGCCCGAACCCCTCTTCCAGGGCCTGGGCGAAAAGGGTCGAGTCCACCTCCGCTGGCCAGGGTTCATTCGGAAGCAGATCCCCCATGGGCCAGGCCGTGGTGGCGGCGTCGGGAAGGTTCGGCACCACGACGGAGGGGGTGAAGAAGACCGAGTCCTCCCCTATGGGCCGGGCCACACATCCCTGGCTTCCGTACCGCTTCGCCGCCCGCACGACGCCGGAGGGGAGGGTGAGACGCACTTCCTCTCGCTCGTAGTCCACCACCGTGTCCGTGACGTAGGCCCGATCCTCGTAGGGGCTCGAGAAGAACCCGACGTTCTCCGCCGCGTCGGCCGGATCCAGCCCCGTGAGAAAGACGGCGGAGCAGAGGATCTTCGCGAACCCCGCCGTGGAGTGCTCCAGGGCGTCGCCAGGGGGGGGCGTCCACTCCCCAGGCAGCTCCAGGGAATCCCCACGGGCGATGACGTACTCCGTCAGCGCCCGACCCGTGAGCCCCACGGGGCCCGGAGGTGGATCGGAGTAGGGCGCATTCTCCGCTGGGCCGCAGGCGGTGAGAGTGAGCAGGACCACCAGGAGGAAGGGAATGGGTCCGGAAGAGACCGGGTGTCGAATCTGGGGCCTGCCCCATCCGGCACGGTGACGGAGGGACGAGGAAGTTGCAGACATGTGATGCTCCGGGTTGGGGATTCACCGAAGAAGGTAGGGGGATCGGGGCCGGAACGCGACGCGGAGAGGGTCGCAGGGGTCCCGGTTCCGGCGGGATGGAGCTCGCGGCACTGCGGGAGGCGACAGGGCGCCGACGAGCGAGGGTTTCCGGTTCCTTTTTCCGCTTCCCGGGTATGAACGCTGGTATGGCACGCCCCGGGGGCACCCCGGGGTCCTTCGTACCCGAGCTCATTCCTGACCAGGACCTCATCGTGAGCACCTCTTCTTCTTCGACCTCCCCGACTTCGACCTGGCGTCGCCTGAGT